>JAKQFZ010000374.1 GCA_029558215.1 Candidatus Omnitrophota bacterium | reverse complement strand
GAAGATGAACAACTTGACAGTTTACAAGCACGGTTCTCGACCGATGTTCTTCAAAGGTGACATTCAATTCCTTGCCAAGTTGCTTGTCACAGAGTACGACGCTCAGTGGACGAACCTCATCGCGGCGGCGGCAGCTTCCGATGTGACTGCTGTGAAAAAGGAGACGACAACTGACACCACTGTCACCTCTGAGCAGAAAACGAACAGTCGAACCGATACCAACAAGGTGTCTGCATATGACTCAACAGACCTGATGGTCAATGACGGTTCTGACTCTAAGGGAAGTGAGGATGTTTCGGGCAATAAAAGCCACAATTCTGAGAAGGTCATTTCGAGCGTTTCTGACATCTACAAAAACTTGGATGTTTTGAAAAAGAACGATATAATCTCCACCGTCATCAACGACGTTGTAGGCTTTTCTACATTGTCTATTTTTTAAGGACATCACATGCAAGTCAAACAACTGCACACCCTCATCAATTCCGTGATCAAAGAGGTGGTTGGCGAAACCGCTGTGCTCAATGAAGACCTGAGCAACGTCGTCGACCTAGGCAAGGAGGTCTTCACCGCAGGTGCTGTGGACAATTACGTCAAGTCCCTGGTGAACCACATCGGCAAGGTGATTTTCGTCAACCGCCTGTATGCAGGTGGCGTACCTTCCGTGCTCATGGATGCGTGGGAGTATGGTTCGGTTCTGGAGAAGATCACTTCGGAGCTGCCCACTGCCACCGAGAACAAATCCTGGGACTTGACTGACGGTACGGACTACTCTCCCGATGTGTTCTACAAGCCCAAGGTGTCTGCCAAGTTCTTCAACTCGAAAGTCACCTTTGAAATCCCTGTGTCTTTCACCGAACTGCAGGTCAAGGAATCCTTCAGCAACGCCACTCAACTGAACGGTTTCATTTCGATGCTGGTGACTGGTGTTGAAAACGCCATGACCGTGAAGTTGGACGCACTCATCATGCGTACCATCAACAACATGATCGGTGAAGTCGCTTTCGCTGATCTGCAAAGCAGCACCGCTCCCGGCACCATCGACACCAACCAGGACAAGGTGAAGGCAGTTAACCTGTTGAAGGGTTACAACACTGCATACGGTAAGTCTCTGACTGCTGACAAAGCACTGTCCGACCCTGAGTTCGTGCGCTATGCAACCTACCGCATCGGTCTGTACCAAGATCGCATGAGCCGCGTGAGCACACTGTTCAACGTCGGTGGCAAGGAGCGCTTCACTCCCAAGGACATGCAACACGTTGTGCTGTTGTCTGACTTCAGCAAGGCAAGCGAAACCTTCGTGTTGTCGGGCGCATACAACGAAGAGCGTGTGACGCTGCCGAAGCACGAGTCGGTTCCCTACTGGCAAGGCTCTGGTATGAACTACGAGTTCTCTGAAGTGTCGAAGATCGACGTGAAGACCTCGGGTGGCAATACCGTTTCGCTGAGTGGCATCATCGGTGTCATCTTCGACCGAGATGCACTGGGTGTGTCGAACCTGAACCGTCGTGTGACTACGAACTACAACCCCAAGGCTGAGTTCTACACGAACTTCTACAAGTTCGATGCAGGCTACTTCAACGACCTGAACGAAAACTTCGTCGTGTTCTTCATGGCCTGATAGCCTTGGGTTGTTAGGGGTCCGGGGGGTGGGTGGTAGCACCCACCCCTTTTCATATGGAGTCTCTATGATTCTCACACTATACAAAACAGAGTCTGCACCGAACGTAATCGGTAAAGAACTCACCAACCCACTGTCCATATCCATTAACTTGAAGGCATCCACCAATGTTATCGACCCTGAAATACTCCTTAGTAACCGACCTTCTGTTGACTACTTTGGCTATAACTATGCTCATATTGATTCTCTTGAGCGATACTACTTCATCGACAACGCTTACGCTGTTAACGGTAACGTCACTAGGTTGGTGCTTCGCTGCGACGTACTTGAAACCTACAAGGACTCCGTGTTGAACAGCAACTGTCGGTACAAGCGCAAGGTTCAAGCAGGTGATTACTTCGTTGAGGGTTTGAATGAATCTGACAAGGCAGTTATCACTACATATTTCTCAGACGTTACTATTCAAGACAACGTACACACCAATGTATTGACAGTTGTTGAGGGTGGTAGCTTAACTGAAGGAGCTTAAAATGCCGCACTATATAAGCAGCTACGACCTTGACGATTTCAGAAACTCAGGGATTAAAGTCTTCGCAGACGATGTTGAGATTACGACGGAGACAACAGTTCCTGCAGGTGCTGTATTGAAGTTAGTTGCCTATAACGGCGGCGTGTTTTATGAGGCGTACCTGTTCGACCCTATCATGTTCGACCAGGCATACTTCACCCTGAGTCCTGATGAAACGGAGGCTTCGATTGTTGTCCCTTCATGGACTGGCACGTTGACCTACTCGGGCAACTTCGTTCCGTTTGCACCTGTCTCTGTGGTGCTCACAATCCAACCAGGCAGCATTGAGAGTTGGGCGGCAAACAACCTGGTGATGGAGGTTGGTGGTGTTCCTGTGGTTAGCGGACAGGAGATTACTTCAGACCAAGTAATCACTCTGAAAGCAACTGGCAACTACATCATCGTCTTCGCTAAGTTCCTGGACG
>JAKQFZ010000359.1 GCA_029558215.1 Candidatus Omnitrophota bacterium | reverse complement strand
CTGATGGACCAGATTGGGCGAGGGGAACGGCAAATCATCCTCGACCTCTCGCAGATTTCGTATATTTCCTCTATCGGATTACGAGTCATTCTCAAAGCCGTTGTGACGATGATGCCAACGGGTGGAAAAGTGGTGTTGTACGGAGGAAACGACCACGTTCGAGCGGTCCTCCAACTGAGCGGGGCACTGATGATGAGTCTCCACGCGCCTACGTTGGATGAAGCCGTCTCGAAAGTTCACGAAAGCCTCTTGTGACCAGCGTTCTGCTTACGGAGTCTCTCATTCCAGTAAGAGCTGAGCTGTCCATTCCTACGCTGTTCTCAGGATGGAAGCGTAGGGCTGTCTTTGCTATGATTCGGCCGGCTGTGGCATGTGCGATGCCTGATAAACAAGGATGTCTGTTTACGACGCACAGAGCAGAACGGAGCGTTAATAGCCTATGTAGCGATGGACTCTCATCCCGACTGAGTCGTACTCTTTAACGTAGCCATCCTCAACGTGAAAGGAGCAGCAGCAATGGACCAAGGGACCCGACACACATTGACCGTGACCTCACGTGAAAACGACGGGATCACTATCGTGACCATGCAGGGCAGCCTTGCCGCCACCACGGCTGATCACGGAAACCAGGAAATGAAAAAGATTGTCGACGGGGGTGCGAGAAAGGTTGTCGTCAATCTGGCTGATGTAGACTATATCAGCAGTGGCGGTATCCGAGTCCTTATTCTGGCGTGCAAGCAACTCAACAACGTGCAAGGGGAGATGAAGATTGCGGCTGCGAAGGGTATGGTCAAAGAAGCTCTCGAAGCCAGCGGATTCAATCTCTTGAATCGAGTCTATGGAGAAAATGTTCAATTGTGCAACACAGAAGCGGAGGCTGTCGCGGCCTTCAAGGCCTAACAAGTCAGGGCTGGGTTCGCCCCACCTCGCACAATCAGGGTCATCTCTCCCTACCAAGATTCAGGCCGCTATCCGGTCGATGGTCTGAAGAGTTCTTTCTTTGCTCTCTTCTCGTTCTGATCAATTAGTTTCACCTTGATGCTGG
>JAKQFZ010000338.1 GCA_029558215.1 Candidatus Omnitrophota bacterium | reverse complement strand
GTTGATTGGGTTGCGCGAAGCATATAATGCTGGACATCTAGACGGCAAGCAAGACATGGCTAAAACTCTCGGCGAGATCACTTCAGTTGTCTTTACCTGCCCTGGAGAAAAGGGTCAACGGAGATCGTAAATGGACAAGAGTGTCGGACTCAAGATTGAGCATGATGAGTTTACAGTAACTGAGGATTGGACCCACGAGCCTGATGATGAGTGGGGCCGCCCCAACACGGACACCACTCATACCGTGGGTGATGTTTATCTGTGCGATGATAAGTATCCGACGGTAACGGCAACCTTTCCTGTCGAGGTTGGCGATAAAGTGCTCATCGTCTATACGATTTACTCCACTGGCGATTCCTTCCACAAGGCGCGAGGCGCCAATATCGAGTTCGTTGATGTGTTTTCCACGGAAGAGAAGGCGTGCGAGTGTGCTCGAACAATTGATCGGCATTATGAGTGGGCAACCTCCCGCGTCCCCAACGGGCAACTTTCCAATGAGTTTGACAAGAAAGAGCCGTATAAGGTTACACTGACCAGGGAGAATGGTGAGCAGTGGAAGTTGTACGCTGACTGGTGTGGATACTTTGAGTCGCTCAACGACGTTGTTGTGATGGAACGCACCGTAAAGAGTGCTCCATATGAGAGCGAATCGGGGCGAATTCGTCGAGGTTGACCTCGTTCTTCGTTTAGGGTAAAGTATGTTCATTGATAACCAATAGGTGAACAACGATGCGGTATAACGACATGACCAAGACGCTGAAGGATGAGGTTCGGATGTATGGGTGTACTCTCGAGCAGTTGAGAGATGTGATTGCTCGAGATCTGTACATGAATCGTACTTCGGGCAAAGCGATTGCCACTCGACTGATCGAAAGCGCCAAGACTGAACTCGCCAGTGGGCTGGTTGATGATGCCGTTCAGACTTTGAATCGTGCGCAGTGGGTGCTGTTCAATATTCTTGAATGAAATCAAGGAGTTAGAGAGAGTTGACCTTTCACCCTGAAAAGGCTATACTCTCCTCACTGGTTCAACAAGCAAGTGAGCGCAAGCAAATGAATGTTACTAACGCGGTTCGTGAACGGGTGGCCAAGAAACTCAAAGAGTGTGTTGGCATCTTTGAAGCGCACTATGGCGTCAAGTTCAAACGGTTCCCCACCGTGTCCTATGATCTGAAAGGGACGACTGCGGGAACGGCGAACTATGTCTCCTGGCACATTCGTCTCAATCCGGTGTTGCTGATGGAGAATGTTGAGGACTTCATCGCCCGCACTGTGCCGCACGAGTTTGCACACCTTGCGTGCGATCAACTCTATCCCGAAGCTCACCGCCCCAACGGTGCTGGGTTTCGGTTGTATGGCGCTCGTCAGAAACGGGAAGTGCATGGTCCGAAATG
>JAKQFZ010000296.1 GCA_029558215.1 Candidatus Omnitrophota bacterium | reverse complement strand
CTAGCCGTAAAAGGAAGTTGTGAGTTTGTTCTCTCCGAGCTCGAAATAGCAAAGTGGTTACGAGACTCGGGGGATGTCCAGGAGATCTGGAAGCGACTGAGTCCCCGGAGAGCCGATCCCGGATTCCTGACATGGTATGGGAAAATGCTCAAGGAGCGCGCTGAATACTACAAGGATCGCGAGTTCACCGGAAACATGGCCTACGACAACCCGATCGACGTCGAGAAGTTCTACATGTATCTGCTCGTGCATGAGGTCATAAGACAGAAACTCCATTTCATGTTTGCTGAACTCCACGAAGCCATGGAGAAGACCCAAGGCGTCATGGAGAGGACTTTCGAATGGCGCCGCAAGACCTACCTGGAGGCCCAACAAGACAAGAAATCGGGGGAGGAAGAAGGCCTGGTGTGCCAGAAGAACAGTAGGCGAGGCCGACAAGCCGAGCCCCTCAGCCGTGACGTTGACCAGGAAAAGGGCGCGCCAATGAAGTCGATTCAACATCCGTATTGGTTCCAGAGTGTTCGCCGTTTTGAGAACGTGCTCGAGATCAACAGATTGTGGTCGATTCCATGTTTCGGATTCGTTGTGGATCCAAGATTCCTGATGATCGATGATATGGAACATCGATTGGGGATTAGTTTCGGTCCAAATGAAACCAGTCCGCGAACCGGATTTCTTGCCCCACCCGCTCAGACCGGCAGGTATGTCTTCGGTGTTCACAATGTTGTAGTAGTAGAAAGAGAAATCAATTTGGTTGATCGGTGGTTCACTTCCATCCAATGCGAGGAGTTTGATGACCTATCCGAGGCTCTGATCGCCGCCCAGCATGAACTTGCTTCAATCGACGATGAGGAGTATCAAGATTCGTGCACATTCCATGGCACTGTCGGTCGGTTTGGACGATCCGATCTATTCATGCTGGAGCAATTTGCGATCTCAACGAAGATTGGCTAGCACTTCAGTTCAGCCGACAGGCTACCGACAGGCTACCGCTCGCGCCTGAATACATGTTTCCTAAG
>JAKQFZ010000145.1 GCA_029558215.1 Candidatus Omnitrophota bacterium | reverse complement strand
CCCATGTATTCCCTGCAGAGGGTACCTCTCGGAGAGACCTATAAGATTCGCGATTCCGGAGATGATGCCAACCGTATCGTCTGGGTCTTTCTGGGAGATGGATATCGCTCTGAAGAACTCACGAAGTATATGGCTGATGTTCAGAATACGCTGGATTTCATGTTCACGCAGGAGCCGTGGAACGAATACCAGTCCTACGTCAATGTCTATGCGATCGAGGTTATCTCCAATGAGTCCGGCGCGGATCACCCGAGTCTGGGCATCTACAAAGACACCGCCCTCGGAGCCACCTACGATTTTGGAGGAGTGAGGCGGGCGTTGTTCTGTACCGAAACGCAGTCGGTATTCAATGTGGCAAACCGCATTCCGGGATGGGATGCAGTCTACATCGTTGTCAACGACACCGAATATGGTGGCACAGGAGGGTATTATTCCACCTTCTCCGTTCATCCGGACGGACCCGATGTCGCCGTTCATGAAAATGCTCATACCTTCGCCGGACTGGCTGATGAATATGAGGGAGACATGGGCGGGGGCAAAGACTCAGAACCCAACATCGAAAATGCCACAACACTCGAAGCAATCAAATGGAAAATGTGGATTCTCCCCGACACTCCTATTCCCACCCCTGATGAGTCTTTGTATGATGGCCTTGTTGGCCTTTTCGAAGGAGCCAAGTACCAGATGACCGGCCTTTACAGACCGAAACGCAACTGCAAAATGCGGGAACTCGGAGTTGCTTTCTGTGAAGTGTGCACTGAGACTCATCTGGTGGGCAGCTATGCTCGCAGCATCTACAAGATTCTCGATATCATTGAAGGCACCACACCTTCAGAGCAGGACTTCGAGGTAACGCTTGGCGGAACAAGCAATCTGCTGTTCTCTCTCGACACCCTGCAAAATGAGTCACAAACGGTGAAAGCACGTTGGTATCTTGACGGAGTGGAACAGCTGGGCGTTTCCGATACCCAGATATCAATTTCAGGCTCTCAGCTGTCCCAGGGCGACCACTGGGTTTACGTCATTGTCAGGGATAGAACAGACATGATCCGAAATGACCCATTCAACTACCGGCGCGAAGAGTATTACTGGACGTTCAAAGTAAATCTGGTTTCTTCCGTTGCCCCCCAAATATGGAACTCCTACTAGCTTCAGCCCAAGCACGAGATGCTGTATCTGACCTCTCCAAATGCCGCGGGACTTGCATTCTGGTTGGAGAATCAACCACACAGATGATCCTGACGAACAAGGAGAGAACAAAGCCCCATCCAACCTCCAAGTCCTCAAAGAAGAAGGCAACTGGCGCAACATCCAAACGAGTCCAGCATACGAAAGGCCGCCATGAGGGAACACGTGTGCCCAAAAATCGGACAAACCGTCCCGAAGTGTCAGGCCGAAGTTTCTTCTTTTGGAGTTCCGTCGCCCTCGTTCTCCTCGCTGCTTTCCTCGCGTTCGAATTCCTGACACTTCCAAATCCCTCCGAGCTTCGCACGGTGAACCCTACTCGAACCGCATTCATGAAACGCTCTGATAAACAACGCGCCCGCAAAGGCCTTTCCCCATCACGCACAGGACAGTGGACACGTCTTTCGTCCGTTTCCATATACTTGAGAAACGCCGTGCTCGTGTCTGAAGATGATGCGTTCTACTCCCACAACGGATTTGACTACAATCAGGTTCGAGAGGCGATCAAGGAAAGCTGGGATGAGAGAAGACTGACACGCGGCGCAAGCACCATCACACAACAACTGGCAAAGAACCTCTACTTGAGTCCTTCCAGAAATCCACTTCGCAAGATCAAGGAGATCATCATCACCAAGAGACTTGAGAAGGCGCTGTCAAAGGATAGAATCCTTGAGATCTACCTGAACGTGGTCGAGTGGGGAGACGGGATATACGGATGCGATCTCGCCGCCAGAACGTACTTTGGATCCAGTCCGAAGGGGCTTCTTCCCGAACAGGCAGCACTTCTGGCAGCCATGCTTCCCAATCCGCGCTATCTCGATCCGAGAGTTCGACCTGAGAAGATGGCATGGAAAAGAAAGTGGATCCTGCAGCGACTCCGCTCGAAGGGAACATTGACGCAATCGGAATACCGGAGAGCGGTGGGAACCAGAATTCTTGTCACAAAGTGACTGCCGCCCAACCTGAGTGGTGCGAGGGGGATTCGCTTCAGGAAACAACATACTTGCGGAGTTCTTCCAGCTGTTCGGTGCTACCCAGGACGATAAGAACGTCGTGAGGCTCGATGGCCGTCTGGGACTTGGGATTGTAGAGATACCGCTTATCCTTGGATTTCCGTATCGCGACGCACATCAGACCTGTCTTGGCAGGAATAGCGGCTTCGGCAAGAGTCTTGCCACACAGTGAGGAGTTTGCCGGAATCTCTGATTCCTCCATCCTCAGGGACATATCCTGCCCCTTCATCATGATATCGAGAAAGGACACCACCGTGGGACGAATCATGACAGAAGCCATTCTCATCCCACCGATCTTGCTTGGCGTAACAACGTAGTCTGCTCCAGCACGACGTACCTTCGGTTCAGCCTCATCGGAAGATGAAACGGAGACGATCTTCAGATTCGGGTTGATCTCACGAGCAGTCAAGATGGTGAAAACATTCTCCTCATCTGATGGCAACGCGGCGACAAGACCCCGTGCGCGCTCGACACCCGCCTCAATGAGAACCTTGTCTTCAGTGGCACTGCCAGCGACGACAAGAATACCCGCTTCCACAAGTTTCTGAATTCTCTCGGGCGACTTCTCCACAACAACAAATGACGTATTGGTTGTCTGGAACTCCTCCATGACGATTGAACCCGTCTCACCCAATCCGCAGATGATGAAATGATCCCTAACTTTCTTCACCTTCTTCTCCATTCTCCTTTGCCACAGAAGGAACCGCAACTGCCCCTCAACAAGGGAAGCAACCAAAGTACTTAGTCCATAGGCAAAAGTACCTATGCCAACAGAGAGAAGCAGGATTGTGAAAATCCTGCTGGCATCATCCAGAGGGTGCACTTCACTGAAACCGACAGTCGTCAGGGTGATAACCGTCATGTAAAGACTGTCCAAAAGTGTCCAGTCAGGATTCAGAAGACGATATCCACACATACCCGACGTGACAACAACTGCAACAAGAAGACTTACTACGACAAGACGTTTCTGTGGTGTCATGGCCTTATCAGTGAGCACATATCCTCTCATTCGGGAAGGACACGAAATCCCGCAAACCTCTCATTTACAAACTCTGGAGTGCCGAATTCATCGCTCAACGCCTTCTTCAATGCCTTGGAGATACTCTCTTGCACAAAAGTTCTGTGCAGCAGAATCCAACGAATACCCAACTGCTCGCACGCAGACCTAAGGTTCTCCAGATCTTCGCGAGTCAGTGATGCCTCACTTGTTTTCAGCGCCTCAATCTGCAGATCTACTGAAGATGGCATACTAGCCAAAACGGACACCTTTCTCAAGACTGGGAATCGGTTTGTGACGCCGTGAAGATCAATGCCCTGATATCTGGACGTATAACCGCAAACGATAGGTTGGTGATGGAAAGTCTGAAGATAGAGATACCTTGAGGCATGCCAGGCTTCCTCGACCGAAAATGCTGTGGGAATATCAAGAACAGTGGCTTTCTCCTCAGAGACAATCCCTTGAAGACTGTCTCGCATATCTGACACATCCTCGAGAAAAGTGTTTGGAGCAAGTGAAAGGTCTGCGAGTAGAAGAACGATCACCCCTGCCAAGAGCCACACCTTTCTGTGACCGCCTTTTGTGCATTTTGAGACAATATCAATTCCTACGCCAGCCATCACTGCCAGTGCAAGAAGGTACAACAACGTGAAGTGATGTGGGCATCGCATCATTGAAAGTCCTGGCACGTATTTGAACAGGATGTAGGGCATGGTAATACCTTGCTGTCCAGCAACATGAAGTCTGGGCCCCAAGGCAAAGACACCAGACAGCGAGGCGATCAACAGCCAACGGGTCACGTTGCGCACCGAGTACAGGCAGGCAACGGCAGACAAAAGAATGGGGATATAGCCTGCAAAAGCGTTTTTCGAGAGAGGGGTAACAGGAAAGCAAAGGTAGGTCTCTTCCGCAACGGACAGAGGCATCACAAAATGGAATCCCAAGAAACGCATCATTGTCCCACGAACATGGACAAGAGGATCGGGGATGAAAAAGGCAAGGAGATCGGGTGCCGAACCAGCACCAAGTTCCGCAGCATTAGGCAAGGCCACTTCTGCAGAAGCAGCAACAAGCATTCGATGAATCAATGGGAATAGAATAACCAGAGGAAGGACAAAAGTAACTACCAGGTGTGGCCACGTTCTCTTTCGGCAAGTCCACTCCGCCTTCCCAAACACGTCGTATACAACAAGAAACAGCAGCAAAAGACCGAGAAGGAAGGCGGTATACCAAGAGATCAGAGCAGTACCGATCAGGATTAGAGCAGTCACTATCGCACCGGGAATTCTGGGTTTGTCGCTCCAACGCAGATAAGAAACCGCACCGAGTGGAATCCCAAACGCAGCCGATGTGTCCAACTGCCCCGCAAAGGTGAAGATCATCCTCAAGGGCGAGAACCCAAATGCCAGGCCGGTCACGAAAGACGCAACGGGGGAAAGCCCAACCCTTTTTCCCAAGAGATATCCACAAAATGCGCAAAGAAAAGTCGAAAGGAGAAGAAACAGGTTAAGGGCAAACTCCACGCTTGTGATCGTCTGCAGAGGAATGCTCAGCAGTGTGAACAGATAGGTCCAGTTTGTCAGTTCAAGACGAACTCCATCGGGATAGAAAACACCGTCTGTCCACCAGAAAGAGCCGACTTGACGCACCAGCGATTCCCTTGCCCACCAGAAGTTCCAGCAGTTTTGCCAAGCGTCTGTTCCGAAAGGGATATGGGACGTTACAGAAATCGCCATCGGCCACGTCAAAAGCACGGTCAAGACAAGGTAGCTGAGACCGATCAGGTACTGGTTCTTCACTGATTCTCCGTAACGCTTCCGATGACGCAAGCCAACCATGAGATGACAGACTTCGATATCGTATTGGCCTGACAATATCTTGTCAATTCCTGCACAAAATGGTAGTAATACAGCGAGTAGGAGGTCTGCAAAATGAAGAAGATTCTTGTTGTTTACTATTCGCGTTCAGGCAACACCAAGAAGCTCGCTGAGGCGATTGTTGAAGGCGCTCAAACGATTGAAGATGTCGAGGTCACTTTGAAGTCCGTCGAGCAGGTGACCAACGATGACTTGGTTGCCACCGATGCACTCATCGCAGGTTCTCCCGTCTACTACGGGAGCATGGCAGCTCCTGTAGTGGATATGTTCGCGAAGAGCGTCGCGGTGCGCAAGAAGATGGAGAACAAACTCGGCGCCGCTTTTGCCACTTCAGGCCATCACACGGGCGGCAAAGAAACAACAATTACGGGTATTCTTCAGGCAATGCTCATCTCCGGGATGATCGTCCTCGGCGATCCACTCAAGTCTGGTGGTCACTACGGGGTCGGCTGCGTGGGTTCACCGGACGAAGAAGCGCTGACCTCAGCACAGGCCTTGGGCAGTCGAGTCGCCTCGTTGTTGACGGGTCGAACGACGCTGGGTACCAGCCGATAGATATCCGATCATCTGTTCCGGTGGTTGGAGGAACTGATCGCCTACTGGCGTTTTGTCATTGTTGAGAACCTGCGGAGGAATATGGAATGATTGCGCTGGTTTCACTCATGGCCTGCTCCTTGCTCACCGGAGCAACAGTTGAGCAGAATATCCCTTGGTATGAATGCTTGAAGACCACTTCTCCACCCACTATAGACGGCCAGCTAACCGATGCCGCATGGGCTGATGTTCCGGAGATCCCGCATTTCTATGAATCCTGTTCCGGAAAAGTGGCGAAGTATCTGACCACCGCAAGGCTCTGCTGGGACAACAACAATCTGTACATTGCCTTTCGCTCCGAAGATCCATGTATTTGGGGGACGTTGACCAAGCGAGATTCAGCAATCTTCAACGAAGAAGTTGTTGAGGTCTTTCTTCAGCCAGATCCGAAAGACTCTATCTATTATGAGTTCGAGGTAAGTCCCAGAAATGTGAAGTTCGACTCTCTGATTCGTTCGGTGACCCCGGAAAATCGCTACAGTGGCAACTCAAAATGGACGTGCAAAGGTCTGAAGACAGCGGTGTTTGTAGAAGGCACGGCAGCCGAAAAATCAGAATCTGACCGATTCTGGCAAGTTGAGATAGCCATCCCTTTTAAGGGACTTAAGCGCACTCCACCCAAGACCGAAGAGGTTTGGCGTGCGAATCTTTATCGAATCGAAAGAAACGACAATCTCACTGAATTCCAGGCGTGGTCACCCACTCTCACGCCAAGACCGAATTTCCACGTTCCCGCACGTTTCGGCCGGCTGATCTTCAAGGATTTGGATAGAGCATCCGATGCAAACTGACTCGACAGGCCGTTGTGGGAGTTTTCCTCTGTACTCATCGCATGGTCCGCAGGCATGGATGGCAATGGGAACTCTACTCCCTTCTGCTCACACTTCCTCTCGGCAGAAGGTGCCTCACGGCCTCGTGTGTTCTCGCTCAACTGCCGTGACCAAGCGGGGTGATTCGAGATGAATGCCTGCTCGCACACTTGGTATGAACAGGATCTCTATATTCTCGCCGATCAGCAGCTGATCGAGAAAACCGAGAACGTCTCATTCAACATTGCGAAGATTGAGAAGGAGCCGGATCCAGTCATCGCACCGGACCGTCCCTGGGAAGGCTACCTGGACGATCGCCCGCCTGACTCCTTACAAGACCCATTCTATGCAACAGTCCTCTATGACGGTAGTGAGCGAATGTTTCAATGCTGGTATCGTCCCCTGAACCGCTATCTGAGCAATGCCTATAGACCCCCCTTTGTCAACCAGGAATCCAGACTCTGCTATGCCAGGAGCAGAGACGGACGGCACTGGGAGAAACCATGCCTTAGGCAAGTGCTCTATCAAGGGAGTCTTGATAACAATCTGCTGCGTATTGCGGCTGCTGATGTTGCAGGTTCAGAATGCATCGCTGACTCACTTGGTA
>JAKQFZ010000264.1 GCA_029558215.1 Candidatus Omnitrophota bacterium | reverse complement strand
GGTTTCTACCTCGCTCAGTCAACTCTACCTCGTGGCCTTTCCTACGATAGGCATCCTCATCCACGTTTCCTTCTGACTCACCATGGCGCAACAGATACAGCATTTTCAATCCTTGTTTTTCAGTTAAGGCTTGGGTCCCTTTGCTCAACCAGCTTGCTTCAGTTATCTCCGTCAGCCCTTCCGCGTTAAACGATACGCGAGAGCCACAAGGAGTTCAGTGTCCACGACCATCATCATTTGGCTCTTCACGACCAGCAGTTCGTTCTGAACTTCCGCCAGCGTCTTAAGAACGTCGTTGAGCGGAGCGTCCCTCATGGTCTCATTCACGTTGTTACGGAGAGCGTAGGTGTGCTTGTTCATCCACACCTTCGGGTGACGTGCTCCCTTCAACACCATGTCCAAGAGGATTGTCTTATTGAAGTAGATGCATCGGTTGATGAACTGGAACACGTCCGACACGTTCGGTACCTCTTTCAACGCAGCCACTAATTTCTTGTTGTACAGTGCTGTCAAGAAACGCACTACCGCGACTTCGTCCTGCAGCTGGTTAGACGCCAGTACCTGATCTACGTCTTCCGCATTCAGCCTGTCAGGTGGGTCGTCCAATCCTTCGTGGTACAACGCTGCCTGCTGCACGAGGTTAGCGAGTGTTCGCATCTCCTGGTTGCAGCTTTCGATCAACTTGGCCAGAGCTTCCTTACCTATGAAGGACAGCTTCTCTCCCTTGATGATCCTGATAGCGAACTTGCGCAGAGACTCCTCACTAGGCTTTTCCAAGCTCAGTTGAAGGCACCTATTGGCTACCGCTCTACCTCCTGCTGTGGTAGCGAACTTGTCCGGCTCCATCGAGGAGAGGATCCAGATTGTCGACTTCGGGGGTTGCTCTAGTGGCTTCAGAATCGTGTTGTGCGTCAGCAGGAATGTGCCTGGCTCTGTCTCTATGTAGAAGTTGGAGTTGCCCTCAACTTGAAGGTCAAAAACCTCTTCCACAGTAGGAGCAGGGATCATCACAACTTCATTGCGTTCGCAGGCACTCGTTTTTATGACAATGCC
>JAKQFZ010000246.1 GCA_029558215.1 Candidatus Omnitrophota bacterium | reverse complement strand
CGGTTGTCGATCAGTATTCAAGGATTCTGAAGACCTCAATGGAGAAATACGAGATCGGGATGCGCGAGGGCATGTGGGATGTGGAGATGCATCTCACTTGTGAGACTCAGGGTGATCTCCTCACGGGAGTACGGTCACTATTGGGTGTCTTTGCAGCATCTGATACGAACCCTGGAGCGTTTCGAGCACACATCTTTGACGGGGTCTCTCTTGACACTGACCACTCTGGGCTTCAGACACGCCTCAATTCTTGCGATATCTCTTCCTTTTGCCGTCCCTTGTCCGAGGAATTTCCTGGATACCGAGTCACTGAAAAGGTGCAATTTGCTCTTTCTCCGCCTCATTCACAGACAGCAGACTCCGTATCAATAGGTGTAATTCTCGATCATGCGGGTCAGACGCAGAATTGGTTTGAAGTAAGCCTACATGATTTGTGCAAACATGCCTTTGTTGCCGGAGTCACGGGTTCTGGAAAGACACGGACCTGCCACTACATCCTCAAGCAACTCACCCTCGAGCATTCGGTTCCATGGCTTGTCATTGAACTTTCAAACAAGACTGAGTATCGCTCTCTGGTAGAGACCTTGCGAAACGATAGAGTGCAGGTATACACGCTTGGCAATGAGAGGATTAGCCCATTTCGCATGAATCCGCTGGAAGTACAACCAGGGGTTCATGTTCAGATGCATATTGACGGTGTCCTTGCCCTGTTTAATGCTGCGTTCAGCATGATTCCACCGATGCCCGAAGTACTGCATCTTGCGCTCCATCAGCTCTATCAGAATCTTGGATGGGATCTTGCATCCGGTGTTCACGCGAGCGGCGGCAGTCCTGCTTGCCAGCCCAGACTAGACGATCTGATCTCTTTGATCAGCAGGCTTGTTCCAATGCTTGGCTACGATTCGGAAATATCTGGGAATCTGCTTGCAGCATTGAGTGTACGATTGAAGAGTCTGTGCACGGGAGCCAAGGGTTTAATGCTTAACCGCAGATCCTCCATTCCAATGCAGGCACTCTTCAAGAAACCGACTGTCCTGGAACTCTCTTCCATAGGGGACGATGAGGAGAAAGCATTTGTTCTGGGGATCTTGCTCCTGCGCCTCTCGGAATACCAACATACGCTGGGGCTTTCGGACGGAACGCTCCGTCATATGACACTCGTTGAGGAGGCGCACAGGCTAC
>JAKQFZ010000224.1 GCA_029558215.1 Candidatus Omnitrophota bacterium | reverse complement strand
CACTAATCTGGGGGGATCAGCTCGGATTCCCGAACACGGTCACTCTCTACATTGATCCATTCGGTGAGGATATCAACGATCCAGCACCGTATGAAACCATTCCACCGAACGACGAAGGCAACTTCAAGGGAGACGACTACTTTGTGGTCGTTCGAACCAGCCGAGCTCTGAGCAATGGCGACGATTTCCAGGTTTCCATTCAGCCCTACACGGCAGGGAACAACGTTCGCTGGCCGATGCACTTTCTGCCCAAGGAACGCAATGGAGCCTTCGATCGAACGTACTCCTATGAACACTATCGTGGCGGTGTGATGACTGCCAACACGCAGACCAACGCAGTCTTTACTCACTTCACCAAAGACAATCAGTGGGTTGAGGCCAGTTCTGAACCACAGGCGATGGTTGGAATCAACGTCAACAGCAGTGGTGGTGGCCCTCGCTCCATTGTCCAGGTGCGTATGAGAATCGTTCCGGACAGTCCCGGATTTGATGTGAGCGATCTGGCCAATTTCTCGTTGACTGAAAGCTCCGGTATCGCTCTCTATGCGGATGATGACCAACGCGATCCGAATGGCAATGGATTCTTCACGTACGGCCAGGATCGGTTCGTTGATCTGACGGAGTCCTTCTTCAGAAGGGTGCCTGAGACGGGAGCGCTTCAGTACATTGAAGCGATTCTCAACCTCTCCCCGGCGGCAGAGATTCCGGTGGACGACGTTGGAGCGAATCAGGGTCCCGACTTCTTTGTCGTGGTCAGGACCAGCGGGAACATATCGTTCCGCGATTCATTCCACATTGAGATTCCACAGGACGCGATTCGTTTCGAGTCGGGTACTTTTGGCAACGATCCCGAAAGCACTGGCAAACTGGTAGCCAACGTGCCGATGTTCTTGACCGATCTGACCGGTCTGTTTGACCGAGAGGTGAACCGGAACATGGGACCTCTGGCTGCGGTTGGACTCAACTGCAGCAGTGGCACAGCGGCGAACCCGAATGGTTCCAACACGACTTTGGACGGATTGACCGTTCGATTCTACAAGGAAGGCGCTGATTCGACCTTCACAAATGCGGACATCGCCGAACTGATTCAGGGAGGCGTTCAGATTTACCGTGACAATCCCGCCTTTGCGGAGGGAATTGGTCTGTTTGACCCGGATCACGATATTCTCCTTCCTCTCGATTCGGTGCCTTTCTGGCAGGGAGACAACGAAGTTGTTCTCAGAATGGCTCGAAATCCAGTGCCGATTCCGGCGACCGATCTCGGCACCGATCTGGGCAGCGACTTCTTTGTGACCTTTAAGACTTCGGGCTCTCTGACCAACCGGTCGAGATTCTCCATCGAAGTCAAGAAGATTGTCTACGGACATGGACTTGGTGAGCGTTCTCTCAGAACGCGGCCAGTGAGCGGCTCTCAGTTCAATCAGCGTCCATACATTGAATTGCTCAATCCACTCACCGGAGACAAAGAGAATCGTCTGTACAGTATTCGATGGAGTGATTTCGATCCGGACAGTGATGCCACGATTCGACTGTACTATGTCTCCAGGGCAGACGTGGAAGCCTCTTCGGACATCAACGATTGGACGAAACAGACATTGGCTCTGAACATCTCCGAAGATGACGAGACGGACATATTCCATTGGGATGTCTCCCGACTTGGCGTTGGGGAGTGGTACATCCTGGCGCTGATCCGTGATGAGAAAAGCAGCATGTATGCGGTCAGCCCAGGCTATCTGAAGACGGCGAACCAGCCGCCATTCCTGGAGTTCATCGAGCCGGATGGCATTGATGATCGGATCATCCAGGGCGAGCCGTACAGCCTCTCCTGGGTGGATTCTGATCCAGAGAACAACGCTTACATTGATCTCTATCTCGACATGGATGGCAATGCAGCGACGGACGGTGCCTTTGACATTACCGTGGCGACCGGCCTGCGCGAGGACGATGAAGCAGATTTCTATCTGTTGGACACCAGCAAGATTCCTGGTGGTTCGTATTTCGCCGTAGCGATCCTGGATGACAAAGTCAAGGGACATGTTCCTGTCAAGGTTATCTCGCCAGGTCAGTTGGAGATTATTGCCAACAGAGTGCCTCAGATCCGAGTCACACAGCCGACTCTTGGCTCCCGCGATTCGGTTGTCTGGCAGAACGATTACGAGATCGAGTACTTGTACCTGGACGATGATACAACCACGATCGAGTTGTTCCATGACCGAGACAGGAATGTCGGTGGTGAAGTCCTCATCGCCTCACTGACCGGTCAAGCCTCACCGCGTGACGCCACAGATCTGGTCACCAGCGGTATCTCAGACAGCTTCACCTGGGACATCAGCGATGTCACTCGTGTCCCTGCAGGCAACTATTACATCAAGGCACGCATTGCTGATGGTGTGAATAGCACGACGGTCTACAGTGAGGACTACATACGAGTCAACAAGCGTCCGACCTTCCAGTTCGTGACCGATGATCCGGCAGCACCTATCGTGCAAGGGGAGACATTCCGCTTCCGCTGGGATGCGGCGGATCCCGATTCGCCAGGGGCTCAGATCACATTGATCCTTCGCTCCAATACAGGCAAGGGAACTGTGTCCCTCGTGGAGCCGTTCGCGGTTTCTTCAGGACTCTGGGAACTGGCGCTTCAGACTGCCACAAGACAACCGGATGACTACTCTATCATCGGTTCCATCAACGATGGGGTCAATCCTCCCGTCACGGATGAGATTCGGTTCATCCTTCAGAAGAATGAGCCACCAAGTATTGCCGTGCTTCGACCGGATGTTCAGGACTCTGCGGACATCATCTACTCCGCCACGTTCCTGGTGCGTTGGACGGACGCCGATCCCGAGAGCAGTGCGGCGATAAGTAACGCGACGGTCAGCCTGTATATGGACACGAACAACTTCGGTTGGGATGGCACCCTGCTGAGTGGATCGTACATCACCGGCAATGTCATCTATCCGTCGTCTGGCATTCCAGCCAACATTGACAACGATGGCACCGAAGATGTTTTTGTCTGGGATCTCAGCCAAGTTCCCTCGGGACGTTACTTCGTCTACGCCAAGATTTTGGATGGTGTCAATGCGCCGGTCTATTCGTATAGCAGCGCGGCGGTGACTATCAACAAGCGCCCGACGCTCACCTTCACCAGTCCACGCCCGGGTGGCATGGATTCGGTTGCCGTTGGGGCAAACTATGAGATTGCCTGGGAAGCCTATGACATGGACTCACAGGCCACGCTCTGGCTTGCAGTGGATGACGATAACGACCCGTACGATGAGGACGGAATTGGAAGGATTCTTACCCGGGATCTGTTTGAGAAGGATGGCCACGACGGCTACAACTGGAACACATCCGGATTCCAGCCTGGAATCTACTACGTTGTTGCGCGTCTGGATGACGGTGGTGGCAACCCTGTCATTGTCTACTCTGACGGTCGGGTGCTGGTCACGTCGGCGGGTGAACTGACCATGACATTCCTCAGGCCGGATGCAAACGACAGCCTCGGGGTTGTTACCGGTGACTACTTCAGTGTCCGGTGGACAGAAGATGCTCCGGATATCCCCGAAGCCAGTATCGCATTGTATCGAGATACCAACACGTTCGGTGCAGACGGCGTCCTTCTTGACGGCAGTCCGGAAGCCAACCAGCTCTGGGATGGAACTCCGTTCACATCTGCTGCGATTCCTGTGGCTGATTTCATCGGCAACACAACCCGTGAGAAGGATACCTTCGTCTGGGATCTCCGCAACATTCCGTCGGGAGACTACTATGTCTACGCCAAGATGACTCTGGGCGATCAGGAGAAAGTGATCTACAACTGCAACAAGGTTTCTGTCGCAAAGCTGCCGAAATTCTGGTTCAACCACTTCTGTCAGTTGGGTGATATCTATCTGGCACTGGGTGAACAGCGGGAGATCGGCTACTATGCGGAAGACCGGGATTCAGAAGACAAGATCAACTTCTTCCTGGATACCGATCAGAATCAGGCCAACGGGGTCAGCTTCCTCATCCAGAGAGATGTTCTCGAGGCCGATGCCTGGGGCAGTCTGATGCTGGATGGCTCGAAACTGCCGCAGGGAACTTACTACATCCTGGCGAACGTCTATGAGCCCGGGAAATCACAGCCCAGTCTGTCGGTTTACTCAGACTTCCGAGTCATCATTCAGCCGTCTGAAGTTCCGAGAATTGAAGTCTTGACTCCGCCCTACACAGACCAGCCACCTGTGGTCTGGGGTGATGTGTATGACATCGTCTGGGCGGCAACGGACACTGACGACAATGCGCTGATCAAGTTGTACTACAACTCGACCGACTTCAACCCGGCAACCGCGCTTCCGATTCAGGGCATCAACATCGCTCCTGACTCGAACATCCGCTATCCCGATGCACTTCGCGAGGATGACGGTCGCGGTCTCGACGGAATTGTGCCTGTCGAGTGGCGTACCTGGCATTGGGACATCAGCGACGTGACGCCGGGTGAGTACTACATCTATGCCACGATCCAGGATGGCACGCAGATGAGGTCGGACTTCAGCAATGGTGCGATCATCATCAACAAGCGTCCAACGGTTCGTATGGTCAAGCCAAGTTCAGACACTTCCGTCCGTCAAGGTGCCAGCTATACCCTGTGGTGGGAAGCGTATGACAAGGACTCACAGGCGACGATCAATATCTATCTCGACGACGACATGGATCCGTCCTCGTTCGGCATAAAGGTCGCCGAAAATCTGACGGAAATAGACGGATTCGACTTCCATGTTCTGGACACATCTGTGTTGGACATTGGAACCTACTATCCTGTTGCAGAACTCAGTGATGGAGTCAATGATCCGGTGTATTCTTACGCGCCGGCGAGACTTATCGTCACTCTGAACCCGCCACCGGATATTGACATCCTGCGTCCGAATCTCGATGACACGTTGCAGGTCTACTCACGCAACAACTTCACTATCGAGTGGACAGACAACGATGACGACGATGCGATGATCAATCTTTACTACGATCAACTGGGGTACGGATTTGCTGGAACCCGCATCACGCAGACCAGCATCTCTGCCAAGACAGGTCCTCAAACATACGCCTGGGACGTGAGGAATCTGCCAGCGGGCAAGTACTATGTCTATGGAGTCATTGTTGACAGCGTGACTACGGTTCGCCGGTACTCGCCTGGATACCTCATGATCAACAAGATGCCGTCGCTCACCTTCATTGAGCCGGACGGTCGAAATGACCAGGTGATCAAGGGACGGGATTACACCATGTCCTGGGCAGCCTATGATCCCGACAGTACGGCAAAGATCGACCTTTTCTGGGCATCTGGTGAGATTTCACCAGTGACGCCTCAGTTCAGCGACAAGGTTGCCGTTGGTCTTGGAATTGATGAGAAAGATGGTGTGGATACCTTGGCGGTCAATACGGCCGCGTTTGATGCCACATCATACTATCCCATTGCGAGAATCAGCGACTCCGCGAATCCCGATGTGTGGGTTGTCAGTGCCAATCCGGTTACGGTGCTGGAGAACCTCGCGCCGTCCATTGACCTGCTGACTCCCGCGACGGGAACCATGCTGATCAAGGATCCTTCCTACGCGGTCACCTGGAACGATCAGGATGATCACAATGAGGCGATCATTCGTCTGTACTATGATAACGATCAGCTGGGCACGACGGGAGTCCCGCTGCCGGGTTACTATCAGACTGTTGACGGGAAGAAGTTCGATTCCCAGAACATTCCGCAGAGTGACGCGGGCAACCTCTTTGTCTGGGATCTGACGACGATGCCCAGCGGTGTCTGGTTTGTGCTGGCTGTGATTTCAGACGGTGTTAACCCCGCCTATGCGACGCACAGTATTGGTGCGATTCGAGTCAACCGTTCTCCCGAGTTCCAGTTCATGAAGCCCAACACGATGACCGAGCGTGTTGTTCAGAACCACGTCTACAAGTTTGAATGGATCATCAATGATCCGGATGACAACGCCAATGTCACGGTCTATCTGGATCGCAACACCAACCGTGAAGATGGTGGCTACATGCTTATCGGTGGACCATTCGACGAGAACATCAAGTCGTTGGACTTCAAGCCCGATACCATGACGCCACCGGCTGTCTACTGGCCTCTGGCGAGGGTCACGGATGATGTGAATGTGGAACAGTGGATTTACTGTCCGTATCCCATCGAGGTGCTCAGGAATGTTCCGCCGACGTTTGACTTCCTGGCTCCCTCTGAGGGTGAGGAAGTCTTTGCTGCCAACCGCTACTACATCCGATGGCAGGATGCCGATCCGGATGATGATGCGACCATTGCGCTGTACTACGACAATGACAACTATGGCAGCAATGGTACGTTGATCCAGTCAGGTCTGACTGAGAATGACCCGGGGAACTTCTTCCTGTGGAACACGGCAGAACGACAGTCGGGCATCTACTACCTGTATGCGGTCGTGGATGATGGCTTCAACCCGCCAGTCACCAAGTACAGTCCAGGATATCTCCGCAAGGTCAATCCGATTGCCGTCGATCTCTGGCTGGGCTTGCTGGCGATGGATACGGCCGGCGTGGTCTATTCGGTGACTCCGGCAACAGGTTTCCAGACACCGGATCTGGGTGCTGGCAGTGCCGTCTCCTTCAAGGTGGACAGCACGGGCAGTTACGCCTATCTGCTTCTCACGGACGGTTCCGTGGTCAAGTACGACGCCACGCAGGAACTCTCTGTTCTCGACACGGGCATTGCCAACCCAGTGGATATGGAACTGGATGTGGACAATCAGACTATCCACGTTCTCAGCGCTACAGGAGAGGTTCGCAGCTTCGGTCCCGCACCGGCCTTGGCCTCCCCTTACGGATTTCCGCTGGCGGAACCCAGACTGGTGGATCTGGCGCTGCATCCCAGCGGGTTGGGTGCTTATGTCCTTGAAGACACGGGTGTTGTGCATGTTGCCTCTGTTGCCGGTGCAACGACCACGATTCCCTACTATGCCGGACCTCAACTGGGTGACGATCGTTCGGCGGTTGCCATCCGTACCGTCAGCAATGGTGCTTACGTTGTGGATCGAAAAGGCAACCTGTACACAATGGGTGAAGCGAAGATCTTCACTGCGACGCCTGACTTGACCGATATCAATCCGGTCGTGGATATGTTGGTCATGGAGGAATTGGGTGGCTATCTGCTTCGTGCAGACGGACAACTCAACACCTTCGGGGACAAGATGCTGACTCCTGGCTCAGTGGGTGCTCCGACGATGAAATCGCTCGCCTGGGGTCGCCGATATGCGGAAGTCAGCCAGGAAGAGCTGATCCGGTGGTTAGTGGAACTGTTCGCCCAGAGATATCAGGGCAGAGACTTGACAGGCGTGTCTGATATGATTTCCGAACTCTACTCAACAGGCACCTATCTCAGAAAGCAGGATCTCGTCAACGCCATCATTGAGGAGTTCAGAAGATTCATGTGGCTGCAGTGGGATCCATTTAGTATCTCGGTATCGTTCCAGGATGAAGACACCGCTTCAGTTCAGGCATGGATAAGCAAAATCCCCTTTGCGTGGTCTGAGTCCGGGACGAGTTCAGTGTATCCCGGACCCGTGGTTGATCGACAGACCTATCAAGGTACGGTACTGGAGATCAACGTGGATCAGACCATTCGCATTGATGAGTATGGCGACGGAAGAGGAATCGTGTTGTATGTT
>JAKQFZ010000220.1 GCA_029558215.1 Candidatus Omnitrophota bacterium | reverse complement strand
GCAGCCATGACCTCTTCGATCCTCATATCCGCTTGAGGCTTGAAGATGGTCAGACGACCTCCTGCCTTTACCATTCGCCGTTCAAAGCGCTTCCATCGCTTGTGTGCCAGTTCCTTCTCAGCGTCAGCCATGCGACGCAGTTGAATCTTGGAGCTCTCTATTCCCGAGATGTTGGCAACTGACCTACTCAGCATTTCAGTCTCAGTCATTTCCAACGGAACAAGGTTGATCTTGTAGCCAATGCTTGCTTGGTTCATGGCAAGCTGATTGGAGAT
This sequence comes from Candidatus Omnitrophota bacterium, assembly GCA_029558215.1. Classification (GTDB taxonomy): domain Bacteria; phylum Hinthialibacterota; class Hinthialibacteria; order JAKQFZ01; family JAKQFZ01; genus JAKQFZ01. The sequence continues at coordinate 1,036 of JAKQFZ010000220.1, read as the reverse complement.
CAAGCTGTTGTGGCTCACAACATCGTTGGCGTAGTAGCACTCAGGACCTGGCACCTGGATGTCGAAAGCGTACTCCTCTGTCTGCTCTCGCTCGATGGAGACTATCCGTTCTCGATTCTCCCTGGTACGAAGGTACATTCCCACTTTGAGGTCGCGAACAAAAGACCACTCACCCTTGAGCATGTTATTAGCATCAGGAGCGCTAAAAAAGCGATGACCATCCAACGCGCGTAGCACAGTTCCGTTGGACAGAGTGATCCTGTTGAAGAACCCGAGGCATCGATAAATCGTGGTCGCGTGAGCGATACCCTCAGGAGTGAGTACACGCACGGGGTTCTTGAACGCCCTCCACTCCTTCTCGTAGTTGTCGTTACCCAGGAGGTGACTCGGATAGTCGTTCCACAGCGTTCCAAGCCAAACCGTCTTGTAGCAAATAGACTTGACACGAGCTGCTTTGTCGCGCTTCAGAGACCACGTGCCTCTCAGTTCAGGAGCCGGAGGAGAACGCGGATCGAATTCCAGTACGTCTGAGTTGCCTACAAACTCGTCTCCTTCCAAGAGGAGCTGAGCTTCTTTCCAGACTAGCCTTCCCTTACGCACCACCAACACGCTCTCGTCGGACTCCAGCTCGACGGAGGTATCGTCGTCCAAGGTCACGATCATTGTGGTCAGCGTGATCTGGGTTTCATAGGAACACGACTTGCCGCTTCCAGTGCTTCCACCGATCAGGACTAACGACCCTCTCTTGAACCCGCCGTTGATGGAATCATAGTGCTTGAACCCTGTAGGAATGACGTGGTCGGTACTCTCTCCGTAGATGATCTCCTCGATCAACTCCGCTACGTTTGAATCCTTACCTACGTGCCACAGGCTGTTCTCTGTGGAACGTACTGAGTTTATGGTAGCGACTCTATCGGCGACGGCTTCAGATAGCGCTTGAACGTCTACCGCGTCTTTTTGAAGTCGATTGAGGATTCCTTTGGCGAGCTTGTAGAGGAGCCTTGTCCTTCTGTACTCTCCCAGGCTTTCAACCAAC
>JAKQFZ010000135.1 GCA_029558215.1 Candidatus Omnitrophota bacterium | reverse complement strand
CCACACGGGAAAGAGAGGGCACCTGGCACGTTGGAGCAGAAATATATTGCTTGATTCTCAACGCAGTCGCTACCCGGATACCTTGCGAAGAGACCACTCAACTGGATCAACGGCTCAATGGGAATATCCCCAAGAACAAACCATACAGCACACCCACTGTGAAATACCACAGAACCATAATACGCAACACCCGATGCGACAGCCAGTCAGCCTGTGCCTCCTTGTAGCGAGAAAGCAAGACAAATGAACAGTAAAGAAGCGATATCGCCAGCGCCCCCATCAAGACGACCTTTCCATTCTGAGGCCAAAGCAGAATGGAACTCAAGGGAATGAGACTGAAGAAAAATGCAGTTGTGCGGCAGCATCCCATCAAGGCAAGCCCCAAAATGCTTAACGCACAGATTGACTTCTTAGACCTAAACGCAAGTAATGCCAACAACGCTGCAATACTTGAAGTGACAAGAATACTCCAGAGTTGCATGAGAAACTCCTTCAACAAGAGACTTGCAGAAACCTCATCCGGCTCGCTCTCAGTATGCTCGCCTCAGCCGCACACGGCCTGCTTCAGCAATCCAAACCCAACCATAGAGTGGGTGGTCGTAGGTGCATGAGCCAAAATGGACAAACTTGGAAACTTCTTCAAAGTCGGCTTTCTCTAAGTCTATCCACAGCCCTCGTCTTCCATGGTGTGTCCACTCATACTCGCGAGCAAGCAAACCAGTCAAGCGTGGAGGACTCCCACCCATCCAACCTTCGTCACTGAAAAAACCGGTTGCTGAACTCACGACTGTTGCCAGACACAAAGACGGTCTATAATCAGGATGCACGCGTATTGTCGTCTCAGGTAGAGGTTCTCCATCGTGCTTGCCGCAGACAACCCCATTGATTTGATAACGGATGTAGTGGTCTCCATTCATCAACTGACCAATAAATACCGAGTGTTGAAGAACAATCGGAAGCACCACAAGAAAGATGATGAACGCAGTTCTGAGAAGCCTCTTCTTCATCTCATTCTGACACTTGGGAAGGTTCACCTGTACGTTGGATGATCTTCAGCTGGCATCTGGTTGTCACAACTTATAGAACCTTCATCAGGGAAATAGGCGCATGGAACGCTGCGCCAAGGGTTTTTGATTGGATGCTGTTTCAGAAGCCACCCCCACCCGCACATGTGAGATTTTTCGTGAATAGAAGTATGTGCAACACCCTCAGGAGTCCTGTGCTTATGGTTGTCAAAATAGAGAGTTGCTTCACTGCTCCAAGGAGGGATATCTCCACATAGAAGCCTTGTTTGAGTGTGCGTTCCGTCCACACAGGTAATCTTGATCTTCGAAGCAAACATGCATGCGGACTCCCTGGGATACTTAGGCTGCCATCTGACCAACCATGTGCTGATCCAGGCCTCAAGTTCTTTGAGTATTGCCTTCTTTGAAATGCCTTCCCTCTGGAAGATGGGATCACAACAGCTGTCATACTCAAAACTGTCCGATACCTTTTCGCCACTCGGATCAAGAAGGTTGGTCGGGTTCGAATCACAGAACACATGCGGACCCGAATCATGGCTGGTGACCGGATCCCGACTCACAAACCTCCCCAGTTCCGGATCATACCAGCGGGCGTGGAAGTAGTAGAGACCGGTCATGTCGTCGTACATCTTGCCCGTGAGGTGTTCTTTGGGCGCGAAGGATGACATCGGTTCCCAAGGCGTGGACGCGGGCACAGCCCGGCCGAAGGCGTCCTGTTGCCAATGAGTGGTATTCCCATAGGAGTCAACTGTAGCAATTACGTTCCCCAGGGCGTCGTACATGTACCAGTATCTTTCCGAAAGGACGCCCTGATCATAAGAATGACACTCGACGATTTGACCGATTTGCCCGGGAGCGTGCACAAAAACATTCATCGGACGCCACGGGTCGTTTTCATCAATGCCATCCGCCGGCAGATCTCCATCATACCGCTCATCAATCCTGAGCAGATTCAAACCGTCGTATTCGTATCGAAGCCAGGAGCTCATCATGTTGCCAAGTCTCTCATATTTGAGGCGGTCGGTCAAATTTACAACGGAGGTGGGGCGACTCGCCCCACACGGATTTTTCGGGAGCAAGATGCTCCCGCTCCTTTGTGCAGGCAAGATGCCTGCGCCACAACTACAAGGCTATGAAGTGCTGCAGGTGGGGACACCCACGCCCCTTGCCCTCATCCCGACCTTTTTCGAGAAGATCTCCTGGGAACGCCAAGTGTCCACTTGGCTCTTGTTCTTTCTCCGGACTGCCGAGCAGACGCTCGGCGATCCCAGGGCAGTGTGAAACGGACATTCTGGTCTGTGACTGACCGCAGAAGACCGTATGCAGGAATGCACCGCATCACAATGTGCGCAAGTTGGACTCTCAGATAAGCCATGCCGCAGGGGTCACCGTGCGACGCTCCAGTTCTGAATGAGAAGCCAGATGTCGCGATCGTCCACAGTACCATCCTCATCAATGTCAGCGATGGCATCTTTGGTGTGAAACGCCTTGATCAGCAGGAGAAGATCTCTTTCGTTGACGGTGTGATCGCCGTTGAGATCGCCTGTGAGTCTGTAGACCACCAGTTTCAGAGCGTCTGCCACTACGGTCGTGCCCAAGGTGCCTGCCTTGTTGGAAAGCGTCATGGTGTATCTTCCGCGGGCAAAAGGATAGAGACCGAGAAAGTTCCACTGACTGGGATAGGCATTCTGTCGAACGAATATCGGGGTGTTGCCCTTCGCATGAGAAACAGTCAACTGGGCGTCCGCCACGCCACTGTAGACCGATGGATGCCATTCATAGAGTGAATACTTTCCGGCATTCGGGACGTGGAAAGTGAAATGTGCTGTTTCGCTGCCGGTTCCTTTGTCAATCCACAGAGCGTCCTCGCGAAAGTACCCTGACCAGTCGGTGCTCACTGTCCAACCTGAAGTGAACTGACAGTCGGCATCTGCATTGTCCACAATGAGCGTATACGGAGTCGCCGTTGGCGTCGCGGTTGCCGTTGGCGTGTGGGTCGGCGTATAGGTCGGAGTTCTCGGATCCCAGGTCGGGGTTCTTGTCGCAGTGAACGTCGGTGTTCGCGTGGGAGAATTGGTGGCTGTGGGAGTTCTCGTTGATGTCATTGTGGGGGTGTACGTTCGAGTTGCGGTAAAGGTTGGGGTTCGCGTACTGGTTCTGGTCGGTGTCGCCGTGATTGCGGCAGGCACCGTGGATGTGGGGGTTTCCGTCGGCAAAGAGGGATCCCTCGTCGGCGTCTGAGTCGGAGTGGACGAAGATGTCGCCGTTAGCGTGATCGTGTTAGTTGGAGTAGACGTCGGCGTCTGTGTTGGCGTGGG
>JAKQFZ010000200.1 GCA_029558215.1 Candidatus Omnitrophota bacterium | reverse complement strand
CGAACCAAGCAGGTCAACATGCGGCAGCCGGTCAAAGGGACTCCGAAGGCGGTTCATCAGAAATCGGGAACGCAGCAAGGGCACGTCGAAGGTGCGCCCGTTGTATGTCACGAGAGCCGAGAAACGTTCATCTATGTTTGAAAGTGCCGTAAGCAGCGCAGGTTCTTCGTCATAGTCGCTCATGAAGTACTGCTCGACAACAAATCCGTCTCCACGCCAGTAACCAATTCCGACCAGAAACGCATAGGTGCCGGTACCACCCGCCAGTCCGGTCGTCTCCGTATCAAGAAAAACAACCGGTTTGTCCGATTCCGTCAGGAGACGGTCTGGACTGAGGCGCGCCAAATCACCTGAACTCAGCCCGGCAAGAGATGAAACGGGAATGCGTCCGCGTTGCTTGTCTGCCGGAGTAAACTTCTCGTGAAGGTAGAAACGCCCAACATCATTGCTGACAAAACCACCAGGAATGACGCTGGGAAGATCATCGGCAGTCGGTTTCGGGCGTTCCAGAACTTGTCGTCCTGTCATGAGAGAAGCCGCAACATTCGGCGACTTGGACTTCAATGCCTGTCGCAGTCTCTCCAATTCGGAAAGCCTATCAGTCACTCACGATCACCATAGTTGGAACAGGTTGTATAGTCCCGGAAGGCCAGTCTGAACGATCTTTGGCTCAAGAAAGAAGCCCAGCATTGCGGTAAACAAGATCATCGCCAGAATCCATCCCTTCATGCCGTACTTCAGAGACAGCGTCGAGACGATCAGACAAAACATCCCCAGACCGATGCAAAGAAACCACAGAAGATTCCCGGTTGCCACAAGGCTCGTCACTGCCGCACAAAAGGCAAGCAGTGCAAGCAGTAGCGTGATTCGATCATAGACCAGTTGCGGAAGGGTCTCCGCCAGACCGTGAAGCGATTTGCGCAGCATCTTCTCCCTGTAGACCCAGTAACTGCTTTCGGAACGAACGGAATCGGACTGGTTCGGGAAGAGGTAGAAGATCCCCCACAGAATCCACCGAAGCGGCCTTGCCAACAAGGCGTCAGAGGATTCGAACCAACGTTCACACAAAGAGTTGGAGCGAGACCAAGCCGAATCAATTCGGACTCTCTTCTCCCGATCAGAACGGGATGTTATCTTGAAATTTGTCAGTGGCTTTGCCGGCGTGGAATCGGTCGGTTGTTCACCGTTCAAAATCGTCTCGGCAGGCCTGCCCTTTTTCTTGCCCTTCTCCTTCAATGAGAAACCTCCAAATGCATTCAAACAGTCGGACGTATATATCCCACAAAAGGCCGTTCCGTGCAAGTGTACCGAGAACACAGCGGGAACAGTTGTGAACAGACAAGATGCCTGCACCGTGACTCAGGGAACCAGTTTGATTGCAAACCTCTCGCCAAATCGGGTTCTTCCTTCTGCTTCGAACAGCAGAACGATATCAACAGGCTTTGTGATTGGCCGCTCGGTCAGCGAAACCTTCCTGATCTTGAGTGTCTCATGACGTGGCAAATCCCTGGACAGAGGAACCTTGTGACTCTTATGCCCGTCTATGATGAGAGAAACTGCACCCGTGCCAACGTGTGTTCTCTTCGCCGTCTTCTCGGTGATCCATGTCGCCTCACTCAAGTTAGTTATCGTCACACGCGCAGTGACTGGATTCTCCTTGCCAACTTGGATTTCAGAACCTTTTGTCACTCTGACCCATTTCCCATTGGCATCTTGAATCTCCACCAAGTCAAACGCACCATCGAGATACTTCGGTGGGTTCGTGCCCGTACACTTTGTATTCCCGACCGCCAGAAGCGGGCAGTTGGCTGAAGTGGTGCCCGTACCCACAGTCCGTAAGCCTGGCGTTCGACCATCCTCTATTGCTTCCCAGAACACGTCCTTAACAACGTCATAGGCTCCGGTCACTCCTTCGGGATAGGCATCGCGATCAAACTCAATCCAGAGATCGGTCGGCTTTCGGGAAGGGCCATTGAGAAATGGCTTGGCGTTGTTGCGAATGATCCGCGTGATCTCCCGATCCGTTCCATCCGCGTTGATGATCCCGTAGTCGCTGTTCTCCCCAACTCGAAAGCCTCCTGGGTACCACCAGAAGAAGACACCATCAGCACAACTGGATATCAACAGCCGATAGAACTCACGATATGCCTCCGCAGCGATCTTCAAACGGATCTGCGACTGAGTCACCCGAGCATGTTCCCAAACAGAGACACCCGCTTCCGCCCAGATCATGGGCTTCTCAGGAGCAGCCCAGAGCGCGTACTCTCGAACAAACCAGCCGGGTTTTGCACGCTCCCAGTTCCCGATTCGACCGTAGGCCTCAGGAGAGAGAAATCCAAGAGCTGCTGCCAGATAAGGGAAATCGTACGTGATGCGTCCCCCCCAGCGATACGTGGGATTGGCAGCCTCGGCCATTCGGAAACTGACGTAATGATTGGGGTCTACCGACTCGATCACCTGCTGCGCATACCGGTACTTCTTGTACAGAAGCGTATCGAGAAAACGGCGGTAGGCGGCCGTCATGACTCGGTAGTCCCCATCCGAGTCAACATGTTCAGGAAGTGGGTTGGTCACCAGACCATCGTCGTCACGAGGCACCTTGAATCCCCAATCCTGTTCCGCTGCCTCGACACTTCCGTAGCGTTCAACGATCCAGTTCTCCCAGTCACGATCCCATTTCTTCCTCTCGAGATGATGGCCAAACGAAGGTTCCCAGGCCAGGTCGTATGCAAAGAGTGTGTCATTCTCGGCAAGCCGATAGTACTGGACAAAATCCTTGAGCATCTTGTCAATGGGATGCTTGTCATAGTAGTTCACGGGATCTCCCGGTCGCAGAGAAAGATTCACCCGCAGATCCCTTTCTTCGAGCAGTCGGAGTATGTCCAAGAGGTTCTGATCCTTGTCGGCTTCACCTGTGTACATGTCGCCGTAGATAAAGATGCTGACCGAGTTGAGACCCATATCCTTCACGTGATCCAGATCGCGACTGTAGACTTCAGAGTCGTAAGAGCGCTTCTGAAGGTAATGCTCGAAGTAGTTGCCGTCCTCGGTACCCAAACCCGAAGAAGGCATGTAGTTGACACCATGTGCCCGCCAACGTTCACCTTTGAGGACAAACTCACCGTTGTGGACGGTAATATATTCCTTGCGTTTCTTCGGTCTCCAAACGTGCGCTTCGTGACTCACCATATCAACGCTCTGCTTTCCGTGAAGCAGTTCAGCAACCACTCGAAACCCCTTCTTTGGCCAGCGCTTCGGTGTATAAACGTCACTCACTTCACCAATCTCGCCGGACTGCAGAGAGAGAGGCCAGACCCTCTCAAGCACTTTCGAGCCCCGCATGGAGTTCTCAAAAACCCTCACGCGTGCAAAGAGGTTCTCAGCAGACTCAAAATCAACGGCTCTGACACCCAAGGTCATCGTCTGCTTTTCGAAATAGGTGTAGAAATTGCTGCCCCCGTCCACAAGATAAGTCCCCTGCTTCATGAAACGCGCGATTTCTGCTACTGAATCAAGAACTTCGCTTGAGCGATACCAGTCTCGCTCCTCAACGCTGAAGGATGCCCAGATTCCACCCTTGTAGACACCCTCAGCATGAATCAGCAAAGTCGCCGGAAAACCTCTCCAGTCTCCTTCGGAAGAGCATGCCTCAAGAAGCGGAATCCACCTCCAGTCGCGATCTTTGTCAAACCCGCTCCCTTTCGGCCTGGCATAGGACGAACGAAGGCTCTTGGGCACAGCATAACTGCGACGGCTCACAACACTCTGATCCGAACGACTCTCTACCGAACCTACGTCTGTCATCTCATAGAACTTGTAGGTGGGAGAGAGTGTCTCCAGAGCAGGGGGGCGAGTCATCTCGGCAAGCACCTGATACTCACCTGTAGGAGCCGCCGTTCCGAGATGGGCAATCGAATACTCATGTGCCCCTTCCCCGATGGCTGTCGTGTGTGTAAATGCAAGACTGAAACTGATCTGTTTGGCCTTAGTCGGATCGAAGACCTTTCCGTAAGGTTCCGTTGAGACAAAATCATACCAGAGTTTGAAGTCACTCGGTTTGAGGATGTAACGACGCCACTCAGTCGTCAAAGGAATGGTAGCAATCCATCTCGAACCATTGGTCTCAGTCCATTCCACTGCGAGTTGCGTTGTTTTGAGACCTCCCTTGGCGGAGAACACAGTCAATGTGTGTGATCCGGGAAAGGGCTTCCCGAGATCGGGGAAAACGACACTGTCCCAACCTGTAAGATTCGGTGTTGACACATGAAGGGCATGTGAACCCTTGAGTGGTTCATCTTTGGCAAATTCGCAGAGAGTTTGTTGTTCCTTGTTGCTGCTGCTCTGAAACATCTTCACTGGGCGCGAAGGATTGAAGTCGAGCAGAAGATTCTCAGGATCAGGCACCTTGGCTGCCTGTGACAGTGCATACTCCTCATGTGTCAGCCAGTCGCCCTGGATACATATCAGAGGTCTCTGCCACAGAGGCGTCCGAAACGCGATTAAGTCTCCACCACCGCGCAGGAAATTCTCGATGGTCTTCATGGAGTCCGCTGGGAGAGCGGAACCGTCCGGCAAAACCAAGAGATCAACTGACTTCGGATTCAGGCTCTCAGCAGAACAGAGACCATCGCCACCAATCTCAATGGTTCGGTAACCCTCCCCATCCAAACGCTCCTTC
>JAKQFZ010000131.1 GCA_029558215.1 Candidatus Omnitrophota bacterium | reverse complement strand
TGGTTCGCTTACGTTTTTCGGGGATGTTGCGCAACAGATATACGGACAACGCACATCATGGCGGTTCGCAGGACTGACCGTTCCTCAGACCTGGGAATTCAAGGAGAACTACAGGAACACAAAACAGGTTGCACTCCTTGGTTTGGCGATTTCCAAGATGCCCTATTTCGAGGGTATTGCGGACATGGTGGAACCGACCTCCCCGCGGGCAGACGGGCCACTCCCCACGATTGCCGAGTGTGATACCCGGGCGAAGCAGATCGAAGTCGCTCTTCGTGTTGCGAACGAATCGGGCAAGACGAAGAGTGTCGCTCTTCTCTTCAAAGATCGAGAACAGGAGCGTCTCATCAGCTCTGGTTTGCCGAATTATGCCACGAAGCTACACAGGGACATGAACTCATGGAGCGATGGTCCCGGAATCTACTATGGGACTTTTCATTCAGCGAAAGGGCTTGAATTCGATCTTGTCATCCTACCATTCCTTGAAAAAGACAATCTTCCCGATCCAGAGCATGTCGAATCCCATGGCGAAGAGGACGCACTGACTCATGACGGTCGTCTTCTATACGTGGCTGTGACCCGCGCGAGAACCGATCTTCTCTTGTTATACACGGGCGAGTTGACGCCGTTGCTTCCGGCGAATCCCTCTCTTTATGTGAGGGTTTCGCCATGACAAGTATTCAGAGGGAATGCCGACAACGTGGTATCACCAGGCTGTGCCATTTCACTCAGTCAAGAAATCTCGCACATATCCTCGGCGACTGCGGCGGCATCCTTTCGAGGAGCCGTCTCGAAAACGAAAACCTGCCCCACAATCCAACCGATCCAGACCGCTGGGACGGATGCGAGGACTTGATCTGTTGCTCCCTCGAATTTCCCAATGTCTACTACTTTGCAAAGGTTCGAGAGCAGGACCACTTGTTCAAGGATTGGGTCGTCTTGTTGATAAAGCCTGACTTCATATGGATGCCGGGGACCAAGTTCTGCCCCTGCAATGCTGCAAAGG
>JAKQFZ010000127.1 GCA_029558215.1 Candidatus Omnitrophota bacterium | reverse complement strand
AACCTCGTTGTCAAAGCATCCCTTGCTGGCATTGCTCCGCGAAAGAGCACACCTGATCTGAAACAGGTTGAGACCTCGCACGCTCTCGGCGATCTGCATCATCACTTTGTCTTCGAGTTCGTGTCCGATGTATTCAGCGTCCGTCTTAGCGACAAATCGGCGCTCCCCTTCAGTCGCAAGAGGCGGAGTGGCAACGCGGATTCGCTTCAGAGTGACGGAGTCAAAGAGTTTCAAAGGGCAGGAGCAGCAGAGCCAAACCAAAGAGCCCGTGCCACTAACTTCCGTCGAATGAGACCAATCCCTGAGAGCATCTGCCAGAACGGTGTCTCTGTCAGCAGTGGCACCGCTCGGGACGATGTCGGATAGAATGACCGCTGTCTTCTTGGAACGAAGAATTGGATCCAGGAAATCCAAAGAACCTTTCAAGCCGCGAATGCGGTTATCGATATTCTCGCCTGGGAAACCCGAGGCTTCGGTTCTGAGAACAGGAGACTTCTGTTGATCACCTTTCTGCCATCTCAATAGTCCCTGCCAAGGACAGTAGTAATAGATAACTTCGAAATTTGTCGTATCGCTACTTTTCAGAAAGTCGTCAAGTTGAATCTCACGAAGCGGATCCTCCGTCTCCAGCACGAAGACATTGGACATCCCTGCTCTCCAATCTAGAATTGCCGCGTTCAACCAACTGTAGTCCATCCCCATTGCTTCGCTGTTGTTAGTCTTGTTCACCTTGTTTCCTCCTTTTCCAAAATCCCTAGCGATGACTCCTATGGCCTATTCTGCTCAACGATGAAGATATGACATCGATCTGTGTAGAGCTCTGACGGATATCTGCCAGTCTAACCTCTGACATTCTGAGTCCCATCTCCTGAAGCAGATGTCGAATTCGCTCTTCCTCAATAAGACAATCCGAACCCCTGAATCCAGTCAGATCGACCTTGACGTTTCCGTCTTCATCTATGTGCGCTGTGATGATCTGGTCCATCTTTTCCTCCTGTCACGTTACTCAATCCATTGTTGCAACTGCCAGACCTGTTTGGAGCGGACATTTCTTAAGACTGATGCCGCACTCCAGAAGCTTCCGTTCAACCTCTTGGATTTCACGTTCGGAAGCCATACCGTTGAGCTGGAGGTTCCCATTG
>JAKQFZ010000114.1 GCA_029558215.1 Candidatus Omnitrophota bacterium | reverse complement strand
GCGCATTCTGCGTCATGATGGTACGAACCTCGGCTCCCGCACTGCGAAGGAGCCGCACAATTGAGGCGGCTTTGAACGCTGCGATACTGCCTGTGACACCATAGAGGATATGGCTGTTTGTGATTTCAGTAGACATCATCTCTTCCTTTAGGCGAACTCCTCCTGTAAGTGCAAGAATCAGACACCATTCAAAGGTGCGGTCAGGTTATTGCTTTTGTGACCTCTTCCACAACAGTCCAGGCGATCTGTTTCTTGCCAACGATTTCCTCTGGGACGTTTACGCTATGGGCAACGTTGGGATGAACGAGATACGCTGTATGCAGATCGGGTTTCTCCGACGGCATCAGATTTGCAACAACCATATCCGCTCCTGCTTGTTCAATCAGTTTATGCGCACGCTGGCAGAGTTCTTCCGTGGAGACGTCTACTTCCAACTTGAAACCAACCAGAAAAGCATTGGGAGCGTACATTCGGAACAGAGGCAGAATTTTCGGGGCGGGTGCCAGCTTCAGAATCAGTTCGCGCCTTCCTGATTTGATCTTTCCTGGAATCTTCTCAGTGGGAAGATAGTCCAACACGGCCATCGCGTGGATGACACAATCAAAACGAGTGGCGTTCATAAGAGTTGGAACCGAATGATGAAGCTCGTCAAACGATTCGACTGCAACAGTGTTGAGATGGCGTTTCTGTATCGGGGTGGCATGCTCTTGCGGGGTCTCACTTCCGATTCCGTGCAGAAAAGTGACCGTAGCGCCGCGCCTCAGCAGTTCATAGGCAATCTCTGTTGCCAGTCTTCCTGATGATCGATTGGAGATGAACCGCACCGCATCAATGGGTGCCCTTGTTGAGCCCGCTGTCACCAGGACATTCTTGCCGCGCAGGATCGATCGTGCCATGAAAGTGACCTCCTGACCCGCTAGTTCACATAGCCCATGCTTCGGAGTCGTTCCAATTCCGCTTCACGAACAGTGGCGATCTCCGGTTTGAGCGATCTTTCCTTCGATTCTGAGACACGCTGAAAAACACTCTCGTCCCATTTGGCGTCCAGAGATCCGTTTCTCAGATCGTTTTGTTCGGACGGGTCTTGTTCGAGATTGAACAGTTGCGCCTTCTTCGCCTTGGTTTGGCGGATGTACTTGAAACCCTCTCCGGTCAACGAAGCCATTGAGTTTTTCTTGTCCGCTTCGGCAAAAGCATGTTCCGGCTCGCCCTCAACCAGCAGGTTTCTGCCTGCGAGATTGGACTCTGCGCACACAAGTCCCGCCGCGGCAACAACGGTTGGATAGATATCAATGATCTCTGGAACTCGACCATGCAGATTCCATTGAATCTTCTCGTTGCCGGCGGGTTTCATGATAAACGGAACACTCAACTGCTCCTGGTACAAAGTCCATCCATGGTCGAGTGCCCCATGCTCCATGAACTCCTCACCGTGATCAGAGACAAACACAATAACGGTGTTGTCATAGATCCCTCTGCTCTTGAGAGATTCGAGTATCTTGGCGAACTGATCATCGAAATATCGAATGGCTCCGTCGTACTGTGAGACAAGATACTCCAAGGTCATTGTGCCGTCAGGAACCAGGTCGAGATACTTGGGCACGAGATTCTTGGGCAGTACCAGTTGCTCGTCCTGTGGCTTCTCGGGCAGGAACATTTCATTGTATGGTTTGGGTGGCACATACATACCGTGGCAGTCCATATAATGAACGTAGAGAAAGAACGGTCTTTTGGTTTTGGAGATGCTGTCGAGATACTTGAATGCCTCCGCGTTGACTGCCTCGGCAGGAGCCTTGTTTGGCAACACGACAAACTGCTCAAATCCTTGATCGAATCCGAATTCCTTGAGAACCCACGGATTCGAACTGACCGCCGCGGTTCGATATCCCTGGGAGCGGAAGAACTCCGCCAGAGTGTTCGCGGATTCCGGCAGCATTCGAAACTCCACACGCGTCTCACCGTCCAATAGATCGGGATGACCCAGCACTCCGTGCGAAGAGGGGTACAGACCCGTGAAGAGTGAGGCCACTGCCGGAGAGGTCCAGGGCGCGACAGTGTAGAAAGGCTCCAGAAAGGAATTCTCCCGCGCAAAAGCATCCAAATTGGGGCTGGTGTTCAGCTCGTAGCGCTGATAGCCAAGATGGTCTGCCCGAAGCGTGTCCATAAGGAGAATCAGCACGTTTGGGCTTTCGTCAGGCGGGCGTTTCTGGCAACCCGAGACAACCAGACAGATTGCCACCAAAATGAATATGGCTTGACTGAACTTGTTCGTCTTTCTCATCATCTGCTCAAGAACCCTTCGTTATTTTTCCAGCTCATAAAATACCACAGCTTCTGCGACAAAGCCACACCGTTTGGTGGATTTCTGGAATTTTAGACATACCAACGGAACGGTGGTATACTATGACTTGGTGGTGCCTCTGCCTGGAACTGCTTCCGAACAGCGCATCATACGGCTTATTGGATTCGATATTGGGTTTTGGTGTCTCGCGTTTTTGGCCTCAAAGGAGATTGAGAAAGGGGAACAAATCATGAAAGCAAGCAAGGGCTTCACACTCATCGAGCTGCTCATCGTTGTTGCCATCATCGGGATTCTCGCGGCGATCGCGATTCCGAACTTTCTCTTGGCACAAGTTCGGGCGAAGGTGGCTCGTGCCAAGGCGGATCTGCGCAACTCTCTTATCCCGATAGAGTCGTACTACGTTGACAACGGCTGCTATCCGCCACCCTCTTATCTCTACAATTCCAACACGGTCACAGGCGATCCCGTGAGAGATCCTTTCTTTGGTATCAATCTTTGGCCGTTGGGCAGAATTCCAGGCAGAATTACAACGCCTGTGGCTTACATGAAACCGTATCCGAGGGACGTCTTTACCAACCCGAGCATTTACCCACACTGGGGGCGTTTCTTCTACAGCGAGCAAGCGCACAATGAGAAGTTGCAGACGTCCGGCAACCGAGCAAAATTCTACCTGAGTGATGTCTATGAAGTTGCCTATGGAACCCCCAAAGGTGGGCTCAAATATATGGTGCTCAGTGTGGGACCAAACAAGTGGCTGGACACAGACGCAGATGCCAATCATTCACTTCCTACGGCGGTGGGATACGATCCGTCCAACGGCACCATCTCCGATGGGGACATTCACATTTTCGGACCTGGAAATATACACACGGCTCGATGACTTGGGGTGATGTGCTCGGGAGCGAAACAGTTACCAAAATCCGATCAAAACGGTTGTAGATATTGAAGGCACTTGGTGCACACTGAGCGCTCAGCCAATTGAGTTGCCTTATGTATGGCTTTGGGCGATGATGCTCTCGACTGGTTGACGCACAACAGGTTAAGTTATGGATAGAGAAGCGGAAGTCCTGCAGAAAAACAAGAGAGGGATCTTCAGTCTCGACGTCAAGCCGATTGGACGACGTCAATTTCTGGGGAGCGTTGCCGTTGGGCTTGGTGCATTTGCCGCGGTTGCCCGAGCTGAAGATGAACCGCTGCCTGATGAAGATCAGGGCTTTCCGTTGTTCGCGCGTCTGAAGTTTCCAGGTGGTGACTGGTATACGGACACGCTGACAGGCGGTCATGCCGGTGGTGCGGAACTGAATCTGCTTCGGCGATTTCGAAAAAACACCACAGGGAAAGCCATTGTCAGCGAGACCTTTGTAGACCCGATGACGGATGAGATTTTCAAGTACCCGTTTCTCTATATGAGCGGGCACACTGCGTCGGATTTTCCCCAGGTGATGGTGGACAACCTCAGACACCATGTTCTCTGTGGTGGGATGCTGCTTGCGGACGAGTGCTCCGGAATGCAAAACGGATCTTTTGAGATGGCGTGCAGGCGTCTTTTCATCAGAATGCTTCCTGAGCAGGCGCTTCGTCCTCTTTCAATAGATCATCCTGTGTATCATTGTGCGTATGATGTGAACGAAGTTCTTGGTGGGGACAAACTGGTTTCTCCGTATGACACCGCCGTTGAACTGGATGGTCGTATTGGCGTCTTCTACTGCGCCAACGATTACGGATGCGCCTGGGAAGGCCATCGTTGTGTTCCGAAGGGCGATATTCAACGTGAACATGCCTTCAAGATGGGAATCAACCTTCTCGTCTATGCGTTGACGCACTGAAAGACTGCGTTGCTCATAGGCTACCTACTGGCTTACCTGAAAACAGTAATCTCCCGATGCGACTCGGAATGCTCTTCGTCCATTCTCAAATCCCAAGTCATCCAGTACGCCTGAAGCGTTTGAAGCAGGCTTGCCGCTTTCAAGTACAGTTGAATTCGAGCTTGCCGGAAGGGAGACAATGGCCGATGTGTTGGCAGGCAGAGAGAGACTCAATGTGAATCGCCCATCAGACTTCTCCCATTCGCTCACAATAAGCCCTTGAGCAGATTCGTATCTTGCTTTGACCCAGGAGAGATCACCAACCGGCTCTGGTTGGATGACAATATGCCTGAATCCAGGTCGGTCGGGATCCGGGCGGATGCCCGCCAAGACCTGATAGAACCATGCTCCGACGCAACCAAATGCGGGGTGATTTCGTGATGAAACATCATCCCAGGCTTCCCACAGCGTGGTAGCGCCGTTGTTGATCATCCAGAGCCAGCCAGGGTAGTCTTCCTTGACAAGCATTTCGAAGGCAAGATCACTGCGACCGATCTTGGTCAGACACTCAAAGAGAGGCCATGTTCCAACGATGCCGGTGCTGACGTGTCCTTTTCGCACTTCAACGATGTTCTCGATCAAGCGTTCCGTGACGGCTTCCTTCAGTTCTTCAGGAACCATGTCGTACAGCAAGGGAACAGACTGAGCCATCTGGCTTTCCTCGGCGTAATGTCCGGTCTCGCGCGAAAGGAATCTGGCATTGAACGCCTCTTTGATTCGATCTGCAGTGGTGTCATACTGCTCTGCTTCTTCGGCTCTATCGAGAATCCTGGCAACGTCACCGGCAATTTTTGCCATAAGGAACCAGGCGGATGTGGAGCTGAGAGCCACGGGGGTGCGCCTACTGCCACCTCCGGCACCCTGTTCCAACCAGTCTCCGAGATGCCAGTGAATGATGTCATCCTGTGCTGCGCTTTCAAGAAATCTCAGATAGTTCTTCATTGCCGGATAGGCTTCAGCAAGGATGTTTCGATCGCCGTAGTAGAGATAGAGTCGCCAGGGAACGAGGACGATGGCACCGCCCCACCAGGGATCGGAGAATGCGTGAGGCTCTCCGTTGGCACCTGACTGTCCCCATCCGCAGGTCGGCACGATAGAGGGAATATGACCATTGGCTTCCTGAGCGTCAATCAGGTCTCGATACCACTTAGTATAGAAGTTCGCCATGTTCCAATTGAAGATGGCTTCCTCAACGGTGACACATCCATCGTGCAGCCAACCCATTTTCTCACGTTGGGGGCAGTCAGTTGGGATGCCATGCAGGTTGTTCAACTGCGTTCTGCGAAGGACTTCCTGGATCTTGTTGATTCGAGGATCAGAGCACGCGAATGCTCCAGCAGGCTCTGGATCGGTGTGAACGCACTTTCCAGTGAGTGCGTCCAGTGAGGGTTTTTCCAACAAGCCAGACACCTGAATATACTGAAATCCGTGATAGGTAAATCGAGGCTCCCAGGTCTCCACACCTTCGCCCTTGAGGATGAACTCACCAGTCTGAAATCTGCCATACGTGTGGCCTGATGTATGACGCATGTCAACCGTTCCGTCTGGAGAGAGTTTTTCGTTGAACTGCAGTGTGATTTTCTGTCCCTCCGTTCCGGACGTTTTGAAACTGACCCAGCCAGCGATGTTCACACCGAGATCGAATACATAGATACCCGGTTTTGGCTCCGAGACGCTTACTGGCTGAATGGTCTCCACCGCGCGGATGGGCGGATGCGTTTGGGCAATCATCTTCCCTTGGGGAGGTTCAGTGATCTCGGCGTGTTCCCAGTCTGTGTCGCCAAACTCAGGCAAGTTCCAGTCGGGCTTGTCCAGACGTGCATCCCAGGTTTCGCCTGCCCGGATGCAGTTGAATTCAAGCGCACCGGTGGAGCATTTCCAGGTTGTGTCGCTCCCGAGAACCCTGTTTGTTCCGTCGGGAAAGGCCATGTCCATCTCAAGACGGAGTTTTGGCGGAGCTGTCCATGGAGCCTTCTCAAAGCCGAACAATTCGGGTGTCGCCACGTGAAACCAACCACCACCGAGCATGACGCCAATTGCATTGGAGCCTTTCTGAAGCAAGTCCGTCACATCCCACGCGACATAGAAGACGCGCTTGGTGTAGTCTGTGAAACCCGGATCCAAGACCCTGTCGCCGACTTTCTTTCCGTTGACGTAGAGTTCATAGTACCCGAGTCCAGAAACGAAGATGAGCGCCTTTCTGGGTCGTTTTTCCAAAGTGACTGTCTTTCTGAGAAGCGGGGCGTCACCATTGGAATAGCTTGGCATGGCAATCCATTCTCCCTGCCATGCCTCGTCGTGAAGAAAGCCGGTTGTCCAATGAGCGGTCTGACTCCATCGTGAAGGCTTTGCCCGTTGATCCCAGACTCGGACACGCCAGAAGTAATCTGTCTTGGAAACCAGGGGTATACCTGAGTATCCGATTGCCTGTGAATGATCGGATGGAACGATTCCTGAGTCCCAGATATCCGCTCTTCCCGATTTGAGGAGTTCCGGTCCTGAGGCAACCAAGACCTGGTATGCGGTCTGCCTTGCCCCGTGCCCATCGGAACTGAGCGTCCAACTCAAAAGGGGGTTTGAGGAGTCAATTCCCAATGGATTCGGCAGGCGCTCACACCGAAGGTTCTCAGGTTTCAGCGAGGCAGCCACTGCTGCCGTGTGGACAAAAGCGAGAACGAAAGGTAACAGTATCAGAAGTCGATTGCAGGAAATCATGTGCGAATCTTCCTTCCTCTGGATTTGATGCCGAGAAGGTACACGCGTCCGGGCACAAGGTCAAACCCAAGAAGGCAAGAGTATGTCAGCATCTGCACGCGAGCAGTCATCAGTTGATTGTAAAGCGCAGTGTGCGATACATTGAAAGAAAGTGATCTCGGTTTGATCAACACAGGCTTATCCCGCTGTGGGGTCAGAAACCCTCGTTCGGGAGTTGCCCATTCTGAATGGAGCGAAAGGGAGACTGCAATGAAGGACACAGGCAAAAGGTTGTTGCTTTCAGTGACGCTCGTGATCTTGGTCTTGCTCACCTCGCGGTGTGGCAGAGAACAGGCAGCACCCGTTTCCGAGCCAACTGCAACCCCCGTGCCTGAACAGGTGCAGGTCATTGAGACGGCCACTCCAACGTCCATTCCCCCCACCCCAGAGCCGACTGCTACACCGACAGAGGAACCCGAAGTGGAGATCACCTATTTGTTGGAGGACTTTGAGGAAAGACTGCCAGGCGTATGGGCATTCAAGTCCGATGCAATGGGTCAGGTCAGTGTGGAAACCAACATCGTTCACAGTGGGCAGCAAGCAGCTCGAGTGGAGTGGGACTTTTCCAGGCGTCCCAAAGACGATCCGGGATTCGTGAACTACTTTTTTCACAGCGAGATGGTGGGCAGTCCAGAAATGGCCAAGGTTTGGATTCACAGCGCCACCACAGAATCTGCTCCAGGCTCAGTTCAACTTTGGATTGAAGACAATAGTGGAGAGGTCTTTTTGACTCAGGCGACAGTCGAAAAGACAGGATGGAGCCAATTGGTTTTCAAGGTTTCCGAGGCGAGTGCCAACTGGACAAGCGGCGACGGCAACGGCAACAAGGATCTGCCCCTTCGGTTCTTTGGACTTGCGGTCAGTCCAGGAGTCGCTGAGAAGGGTTCCATGATTCTTGACCAGATCGAGGTCGTCACTCGAGCCACCTCACGCAACGCACTTCTGGCGCGAGTTGAGACGACTGCACCACGGAATCTTTTCTGGGATGACACGCCGGAGATCGTCGGCAAGGTGACCAACTTCTCGGACGTCAATGTCACCGATGTTCATTTCAACCTAAGCATCATGGATACCTATGCAAGTCGTACCGTTTGGAGCGGCACCTTGGAGATAGGTTTGGTGGCGGGCGTCTCAAAGGCGCAGAAGAGTGTCAAGGTTCGTGTGCCCTATGGAATGCATCAGGTGAAATGGGCATTGGGTGATCGTCTGGGGATCATCCGTGAGGGTTCCATGGAATTCGGGCTGACGGGAGCCCGATGCTTCAAGGGGCTTTCTGTCGAGCAGCAGGCATACCAACGGCGCTGTTGGCCGTTCGGTGGAGTTTTCTGGCAGTGTTCCCCCGAACTTGGCAGTGATGCAGGCGCCCGCTGGATTCGCAATTGGGTGGATTGGAACCAGTTTGAATCATCCCGCGAAGCGTACAATACCGAGAAGATTCAGCAGCGGCTCAAGATGTACCTCGACAGTGGCATTGAGTCTCTATGGCTTCTCTGCACCACGGACAAGACGGGTTTCTACGACATGGAGAAGCAGGATTTCTCCCGCGCATACGGCAACGCCTGGACACAAATCGCGCGCGCCACCCAGAACCAGCTGAACTGGTTTGAATTGGGCAATGAGGACAACGGCCCTCAACGGTTTCTTTACACGGAGATTGCACGGCACGGCGCGGCAGGTATCCGAAGTCAGAATCCGAACGCTTTGATCGCCAACAGTGGAACGGCCTTTGTGGATTTGGTCTGGCTTCGTCTTCAAGCCGATCGGGATTTGTTCCGTTGGCTGGACGCCGTTTGCGTTCATCCGTATACCTGCTCATCAAGTCCGCATGAATGGAAAGTATTTGATGAAGCCAAACAGGTTCAGGCCTTCATTGATGAAGTGGGTGGCATGAAATCAGCCTGGACTACGGAGTTTGGATGGCACCACGACTTCGATCAGAAGAAACGCGCTGACTGGACAGTCCAGCATTTGCTGATGGGAGTTGCCGGCGGATATCAGAAACACGGGCTTTTCTCCTGGGCGGGACATTTTGGCATCTTTGGGGACGAGGGGCCGAAACTGCCAGCGCTTTCCACCCACACGCTCATGAGAATGTTGGAAGGACATCGGTTCGCCGGAGTTCTTGAGCAGGATGATGAAAAGTGGGTGGTTGTTTGGGAGCGTCTTGGGAAGCCATTGTTCATGGCGTGGTCGCC
This sequence comes from Candidatus Omnitrophota bacterium, assembly GCA_029558215.1. Lineage (GTDB taxonomy): Bacteria > Hinthialibacterota > Hinthialibacteria > JAKQFZ01 > JAKQFZ01 > JAKQFZ01. Next base: position 15,156 of record JAKQFZ010000114.1, on the reverse strand, counting down.
GAAAGGATCCTTCAAACTCAAAGTTCCTGTCGGAGAGGAGAAAGTCAAACTCTACGACTGCTTTGGGAACCCTCTTGCCACAAGCGTTTCAGAAGGATGGCTTTGGATGAATCTGGGCACAGGCATCCAGTATCTGGTTGGTGTTCCTGGGGAGATGGTCAACTTTGCCTGGGAGAGTCAGATTCGCTCCATTCACAATCGCTTTACAAACCATCTTAAGACTACCACTCTGGCAGAGGATCCCTTGCTGCGTAACATTGCCGACCAGCCGGGTCCCAAGCCCTTGGAAATCTGGCAGGCGCTGGAACATGTTTCCGACGCCACTGTGGAAATTTCCAAGACGCAGAAGACAGCCCTTCAAGCAAATATGCTGCGGTTGCTGACTCAGCAAGCGAGGATGGGGCTTGCCAGGAGTTTTGTTGAGAGTGTGACCTGTGAGATTGGCGACTTTGCGCCCTGGGCACGGGCACTTTTGGAACAAGCTCATAGCGAGGATGTGGACGTTCCGGCGCTGAGGTGGTTGCTCAACGAATTTGAGGACTTGGACGCGGAGCGGCGATTTGCTGAATCGGAGAACGAAAGCGACTTTGCATCGCGGTTGCGCACCGCGCAGGTCATGCTTGCTGCGTTCGGCAAGAAGTATCTGTCTGATGCTTCGGCGTACGAACTGGTTTCCGTCTGGTCATATCTTCTCGCCGAGAGCGAGGGCGATACACTGCAGGAGCGTTTGCGATTCACCCTCGGTGGAACAACGCCCGTTCAGATGAGAATCAACAGTTATGCCCAACGTGACTACACGGCGTCGGTCGCCATCCAACCCCCTGAGGGTTGGCGAGTGTCACCTTCATCATTCGATGTGCCGATTCAGGCTGGTGCGGACGCTCTTGTGACATTTCAGGTATCCTGTCCGGATCAGGTTGTTGGGCATCATCCCGTCTTTCATGCGATCTTGCGCATCCAAGACAAACCCGAAGTTTGGGTGAAGTTCGACGATGTTGAAGTCGTTCCGCCTGTGCGTATTCTACAAGTGCCGCTGGAAGGCCTTCTCCCCCAGACGCCTCTCGTTCTCGGCGTATACAATGAGGACGTCAAGAGCCATACGGGACAGCTGGCGCTTTCATTGAAAGAGGCCGATCAGATTCTTGCTGTTACAGAGTTCGAAAACCTTGCACCGCAGTCGCAAGCGAATCTGGTGCTCAGCCTGACGGACACCGTCCAGCCCCTCCCGTTTCAGGACTGGCCTCTCGTAGCCAACCTGGTCTTGGCCGATGGGAAGTCAATTCGACAGGAGTTTAACGCGAGTTTTCTCTGTGCTGTTCCATGCCTGCAACCACCCACCGTAGACGGTGATCTTTCCGAGTGGCAAGTTGCCGCAGCATTTCACCTGGATCGCGAAGAGTTCTCCAACGGGACTTTTGTCGGGCGCTGGACTCCGGATGATTTGAGCGCCTCGGTCTACCTGATGTGGGACAAAAACAACCTCTATGTCGGAGCGAGGGTGAAAGACCAGACATTCAACCAGAACTATTCGGGTGAGTCCGTCTGGATGCAGGACAGCATCCAACTTGCGTTGGCTCCAGGCTTGGACGGGCCGACGTATGAGTTTGGGCTTGCTCTGACACCCACAGGTGAGCAGATTGTTCAGTGGCTGCCTGACATCAAGCAAGTCACCAAAGGCACTCTCAAAGTCTTGCTTGAAAGCGGTCAGCAGACTTACGAAGCAGCGATTCCCTGGTCTGCGATGCCCAAGATTGGGCCGGTGAAAGAGGGCATACGTCTGAGGTATTCATTGTTGGTCAACGATGATGATGTGCTGGTCGGGAGACGTTATCTTGAAAGCCCTGGTGGTGGCATCGCACATGACAAGAGCCTTGAGAACTTCATGGAAATTGTTCTGCTTGGGCAGTGATTGTGTGACCTTGTCACGCATTGAGAGAGGCGTTCGAGCCTCTGCCGACACGCTTGACTCTTTTTCGGGCAGTTCCTACCATAATTGCAGGAGGAGTGCATCATGATAAGAAACATAGTCACTTTGAACATCTTGGCGGTTGTGTGCGCGAGTCAGGCTTATGCGCAGGAATCTTTTGAGTCGGATGTGATTGCGACGGCATCCGGTGAGATCAAGATTACCTTTCTCGGGCATGGTACACTTATGTTCGACTGGGGTGGTAAGACAATCCACGTTGACCCCTACAGCCAAGTGGCGGATTACGCCAAACTGCCCAAAGCCGATATGGTCTTAATCACTCACGAACATCGAGACCATCTCGATCTCGCCGCGTTGGAGAAGATTCGGACTGAAAAGACAGTCATCGTTGGGACGAAGAATGCTGCTGAGAAGATTCAGGGCATCCGTATCATGAACAACGGAGATAAAGTGACTCTGGATGGCATCCCTGTCGAAGCCGTACCGGCTTACAACATCGTTCACAAGCGTGACAACGGACAGCCCTTTCACCCCAAAGGCGACGGCAACGGGTATATTCTCACCTTTGGAGACACAAGGATTTACGTCGCCGGAGACACGGAGAACATACCGGAGATGAGTGCACTGAAGGATATCTCCATCGCGTTTCTGCCGATGAATCTGCCCTACACGATGACACCCGAAATGGTTGCCGATGTGGCAAGAGTCCTCAAGCCGAAGGTGCTCTACCCCTATCATTTTGGGGAAACCAATACTGAAATACTTGTCGAGTTGCTCAAAGACACTTCGGAAATTGACGTTCGAATTCGGTCTATGAAGTAGAATCCTCTGTTTTCCGACTCGGCTTCTGTTGTCGAGTATACCGATCAGCCGGAATTGTTCTATTTCGGTTGAGATGAGGTATTGACAAGCTGTGTCGTTTATATGAGTATTCGTCCATTCCAGTTCCAGGAGCTGCTGGAATGATTTCTGAGCATCTTTTGGGAGAAGAAGCGCCATGATAAAAAAGGGGCGGCAGTTGTACGAGGGTAAGGCGAAAATCGTCTACGAGTACAAGGGAGATCCGAATCTTGTCATCCAGTTTTTCAAGGATGATGCTACTGCCTTTGATGGGGTGAAAAAGGGCAAGATCGGCAATAAAGGCATTATCAACAACTCCATCTCAACCAGACTCTTCAGACTTCTTGGAGAGCACGGCATTGCAACCCACTTCGTGGACAAGATTTCTGAGCGCGATATGCTTGTGAAACTTGTTCAGATTATCCCTATCGAGATGATCGTTCGCAACATTGTCGCTGGCAGCCTCAGCAAGCGATTCGGCTGGGACGAGGGCATCGTCCTCAAACGACCTATCGTGGAAGTCTACTACAAGAGCGATCCGCTTCACGATCCCATGCTCAACGACGAGCATGTGATGGCACTGGAACTGGCGACTGAGGACGAGTTGGCTTATCTGCGTAAGACCGCTCGTGAAATCAACGAGATTCTCTGTGCTTTTCTGGAAGAGAGAGACCTTGTGCTTGTGGACATGAAGCTTGAATTTGGCAAGGATGCCGAAGGAAACATCCTTCTGGCAGACGAAATCTCTCCGGACACCTGCCGCTATTGGGACAAAAAGACGGGAGAGAAGCTTGACAAGGATCGCTTTCGACGGGATCTGGGCAAAGTCGAGGAGTCTTACGAGGAAGTCTATCGTCGGATATTCCTTGAATCATCGCGATAGCAGGGGAGTTGGAATCAGTGTCAAAGCAGACTACAAAGCAGGCGATCAATCCTCAGGTTGGGATCATCATGGGAAGCGACAGCGATCTGGAGACTGTTGTGCATGCCGCTCAGACTCTGGACAATTTTGGGGTGCCATCGGATTTAGTCGTGGCGTCCGCGCACCGCTCACCGGCTCTGGTCACCAAGACCCTTCGGTCTTGGGAGAAAGCGGGAGTTCAGGTTGTGATTGCTGCGGCAGGCTGTGCCGCGCATCTTCCCGGAGTTGTGGCCAGTCAGACTTATCTGCCCGTCATCGGAGTGCCTTTGGCAGCACCACCTTTCAACGGGATGGATTCGGTGCTTTCGATATTGCCCATGCCCGGTGGGATTCCCGTGGCGACAATGGCGGTCGGAAAGCCAGGAGTGATCAACGCGGCGCTCTTTGCCGTTCGCATCCTGGCGCTACACAATCCGATCTTAGGAACGAAGTTGGCCTCACATATTAAGGATATGGAGCGTTCAGTCGTCGAGAAGAACAAGAAACTGAAGAGCCTTGGGGCAAAGGCGTTTCTCGCACAACGAGGAAAGTAGGGAATGCGCATTCCTCTATTGGGAGACACGAACGCGGAGAAGCGTGTTTTCCCATACGGACAAGAACGTGCATGATCATCAGGCTGCGCCTGCCCATGCAGGGGCCCGTTTCAGGTAGAAATCAGATGCTTCTCAGGTCTGGTTTTCAAAGAAGCATCAGGACGGACAACAGTGAACTGGCGAGTTGAAGTCACAGCCAAGAAAGTGGCACTGGACAGTGAAGGCAAGGACGTTCTTTCCAACGCCCGAGATTTGAGTCTAAAGGGACTCGATTCCATTCGCACCGGTTGGATCTATGTTCTGGATGACACTTTGGACGCATCCAAGGTTGCATTGCTGGCGGATCGGCTTCTGTCCGACCCCATCGAGCATCAATATGTCATACTGGAAGGTGACGACTGCGACAGCGCTCTTGTTCCTGGCTCACGCTGGGAAGTGGAAGTCCACTACAAGAAAGGCGTGACCGATACGACAGCGGAAAGCCTTGCGCGCGGAGCTGAGGACTTGGGAATCACCAACCTCAAAGGGATTCGCACAGGCAGAATTTACTGGCTTTTTGGAACAATCTCCCTGGACGATGCCAATCGGTTAGCGTCAGGCCTTCTGGCAAACGGTATTGTCCAGGAATACACAATCACATCTCGACATTCAGATGAAAGAGTACAAGGGTGAACGGAGCGAAAACTGTCGGAACGCCAGTTGAAATCCTCGAACTTGGGGACAAGGATCTCGTCCGCCTCAGTCAGGATCATCTTTGGGCACTGTCTCGCGATGAGATGATTGCCGTCCAGGAGTACTTCCGCACCGAAGGAAGGCCTCCTTCGCGTTTGGAGATGGAAGTCATCGCGCAGACGTGGTCAGAGCACTGCAAACACAAAGTCTTCAGTTCCATGATCGAATATCAGGAACAAGGCAAGGACTCGGAACTCATTGACGGCATCTTTCATCAATACATTGCCCAGGCAACCCGCACTGTTCGACAGGCAAAGGGATCTGATGACTACTGTGTTTCGGTATTTCTCGACAATGCCGGTGTTATTTCGTACGACAAGGACTGCTGCGTGGCGTTCAAGGTGGAAACCCACAACCATCCTTCCGCGCTGGAGCCCTATGGTGGTGCGGGAACCGGTATTGGTGGTGTGATTCGGGATGTGTTGGGAACGGGTCTGGGAGCGAGGCCGTGCTTCAATACAGACATTTTCTGTTTCGCGCCGCCCGACTGGCCATACGACAAACTCCCTGAAGGAGTTTTGCATCCGCGCCGCATTCTTCGAGGCGTCGTCTCCGGTGTTCGCGACTATGGGAATCGAATGGGGATTCCCACCGTCAGCGGTGGCATTCAGTTCGATGAGAAGTTCTTGGGTAATCCTCTGGTTTACTGCGGAACGGCAGGGGTCATTCCCACCAAACGCATGAAAAAGGGTTGTCGTGCCGGTGATATGCTGGTCGCCATCGGTGGAAGAACAGGAAGAGACGGTCTGCATGGAGCAACATTCTCCTCGCTCGACCTGCACAAGGACACGCCGACAAGCACCGTTCAGATCGGGAACCCGATTGTGGAGAAGAAGGTCACCGAGGCTCTTGTCCGTGCTCGGGATGAAGGACTCCTGCGTGATGTAACTGACTGTGGTGCAGGGGGATTCTCTTCGGCCATCGGTGAGATGGCAAAAGAGCACGGTGCCGTCGTCTTTCTGGAGAAGGCACCTCTGAAATACTCTCCACTGGAAGACTGGGAGATATTCCTCTCGGAATCTCAGGAGCGGATGGTTGCTGCCATTGCACCGGAGCACTTCAACCAGTTGAAGAAGATCTGTCAGATTGAGGAAGTTGAAGTGGTTTCGCTTGGTCAGGTGACCAATTCACATCGCCTGGTGGTCTGGCATGACGGTCAGGTGGTCGGTGATCTTGCCATGTCGTTTCTTCACAAGGGAGTGCCGCGGCAGAAGCGCAAGGCGATCTGGCAGCCCAAACAACTGCCGCAATGTGAAGTGGTGAGTGAGGGGAATGTGACTTCCGTTCTGCTACAGGCGCTTCATTCCTGGAACGTCTGCTCTCGAGAGACAATCATTCGACAATACGATCATGAAGTTCGCGGAGGAGCGGTTCTCAAACCTCTAGTCGGAACCTGTGCCGATGGACCTGGGGATGCCTCCGTGGTGAAAGCCGTTCTGGACAAGCCTGGAGCCATCGCAATCGCTCACGGAATTAACGTTCGGTACGGGCAGATTGATCCCTATTGGATGGCGGGTTCTGTGATTGAGGAAGCCATCCGAGGACTTGTTTCGGTGGGTGGAAATCCCGATCGGGTGGCGATTCTCGACAATTTCTGTTGGGGCAATCCAGATCGGCCTGAACTCTTGGGCGATCTGGTTCGTGCTGCAAAGGCCTGTCACGACTTTGCTGTGGCGTTTGGAGCGCCATTCATCTCTGGCAAGGACAGTTTCTACAATCAGTATCAGACTGATTCGGGTCCCATCTCCATTCCGCCAACACTGCTCATTTCGGCCATGACGGTCTTGCCTTCCGAAGAGTGTGTGGTCTCGATGGATATTAAGGGGACGAAGAATCACATCTATCTACTGGGGAACACTCGGGTCGAGTTGGGTGGCTCTATCTATGCCGAGATTCAGGGTCGGCTCGGATGCGATGTGCCCAAGGTTCTTCCTGAAGAGTCTCTGCCTCTGATGCGCGTTTTACATCGGGCGATCGAACAGAATCTGGTTCGTTCGTGCCACGATCTGTCTGAAGGCGGACTGGCGGTGGCTGCTGCTGAGATGGCGCTGGCGGGTCGAATCGGCATGAGTCTTGATTTGCGATCCATGCCGGAGCACTCGTCTATCGAACAGGATGCAGCACTCTTGTTCTCAGAATCGAATGGTCGGTTCCTGGTGGAGGTCTCTCATTCCCAGCAGCAGAAGTTCGAACGGCTGATGAGTGGTCTGCCTTGTGCATTGTTGGGAGAGACTGTGGAAGATGCCAGTTTGAAGGTGGTCGGCCGCACTGGAGAAGTTGCCATTGAGGTAGCTTTGGATGATATCGAACGCAGTTGGAAGCGCTCCTTGTGGACGTCTTGAGCGGGTCAAGGTAAGTCAGGCGGATTTCCGCTCAACGGAGCATCCGTTCGATTGAGCATCGTTCGCGCGCCAGTTGGCGCTGAAGGAAGAATATGGCTCGAGTGAGACAGAAGAAAGAAATTCGTGCCGCTGTGCTTCGTGCGGCGGGAACCAATTGTGACTATGAAACCGGATATGCCCTGACGCTGGCGGGTGCCCGGCCTGTTCTCGTTCATGTCAGAGAACTTCTGGACGGGATCAAGAAACTCAACGACTATCATCTGCTGATCATTCCGGGGGGATTTTCCTACGGAGACGATTTGGGTGCTGGCAAACTCCTGGCCAATGAAGTTCGGTATCTCCTGGGTGAGGAGATGACTCGTTTTGTCAAAGCAGGGAAACCTGTTTTGGGTATCTGCAACGGATTCCAAGTGCTTGTGAAGGCAGGTTTTCTTCCCGAATTTCAGCCCGGCGAATGGTCTCAGGAAATGTCACTGGTGGCAAACGATTCGGCTCGCTTCGAATGCCGATGGACTTTTCTGAAACCCAATCCAAAATCGCCATGCGTCTTCACGCAAGGCATCACTGAACCCATACCGGTTCCCATCGCTCACGGTGAAGGGAAAGTTGTCTTCCGAGATGCCCTCATTCAGGAGCAGGTCGTCAACAACAATCTGGTTGCTTTCCAGTACGTGGACTCGGAAGGCAATGCCGGTCCCTATCCAGTCAACCCCAATGGATCTGCCTGGGACATTGCGGGGATCTGTGATCCGACAGGAAGAATTCTCGGTATGATGCCCCATCCCGAACGACACGTTCATCAATGGCAGCATCCCTGGTGGACTCGACGGCGACACAACGAAGCAAGAGGGGCTGGACTCCGCATCTTTGAGAACGCAGTTCAACTGTGCAAAGACAGTCTCTGACACCGGCTGCGTCAGACTCCACAAACAATATCCCGTACAGGTATAGACATTCCTTCCTCTTTTGGTTACATTGCGTCTTCAGTGAGTTCATGAAATGGAGAGTCGTGTTCGATTATGGGCGAATATGTACGCAAGCCTGATTTTCAGAGGCTGAGAAAGACTCTGCTTCTGCAGGGCGAGGCAGACTGTGTTCCACTTGCGGAACTGGGTATTGACAATTCCATGAAGGAATTTGTCCTGGGGCGTCCTGTGGAGACGCTTCAGGATGAGGTGGATTTCTCGAAAGTGGCGGGCTACGACTATGTCAAATTGGCGCCAGGCATTGATCTGAACCCAGCGAACATTCAGCCCAAAGAAGGCAGTCGTGCCGCAGATGCTACACAGCATGATTCCGCAAGGGTCTTTGCGAATGAAGGACAAGGGATCATCACCACATGGGAAGATTTTGAACGCTACCAGTGGCCGAAGCCCGAAGACGTCAACTATCGTTCATTCGAAGCGATCAGCAGTGTCCTTCCCGATGAGATGAAGGTCATTGGACAGTACGGCGATATTTTTACCCAGGTCTGGATGACCATGGGTTTTGAGGCCTTTTCCTTTGCGCAGATTGAGCAGCCGGATCTGATCGAGGCTCTTTTTGAGAAATTCGGGGAGCTTATTGTTGGCCTCTTTGAAACCATGGCGGAATTCGATTGTGTGGGTGCCCTTTGGTACAGCGATGATATCGCCTATACAGAAGGGCTGATGGTTTCCCCGGTTTTTCTCCGAACATATCTATTTCCGTTTATGAGTCGCATTGGTGCAGTCTGTCGAGAAAGAGACATCCCTTTTCTCTATCACTCCGATGGTGTGCTGTATGAAGTGCTCAACGATCTGGAACAATGTGGGGTGAATGCTCTTCAGCCCGTTGAGCCTAAGGCCATGGATATCGTGGAGCTGAAGAAGAAGGTTGCCGGACGGTTTTGTCTGATTGGCAATGTCGAACTGGATGCTTTTCTGTGTCGGGGCACTCCTGAGACAGTTGAGCAGGAAGTCAAGCGTCTGATCCGTGAGGTGGCTCCGGGTGGCGGTTACTGTCTGGGTTCGAGCAATACGGTGCCTCGCTTTGTCAAAAAGGAGAACTACCGTGCCATGATCGAAGCGGGCAGGAAGTACGGTCGCTATCCCATTAATGTCCCAATGTGAACACACCAAAAGTCTCATCCAGTCTTGTTGAGGATGAACCGAAGGAACTCAGGCAGGCCTTCGGCTGGCTGAATCCCATTTTCAGGACGCTGTCGTTTCTCCCGCTTACACTGGCCTTGTTCGGAATGCTTGGCACGACGGCTCTGATCCGTCAGCAGCAATTTCAAGTCTCCTACCATGAGAGCACTTCGGAGACTGAGACCCCTCTCTGGGTGGGTACAGTGCGGCACATTCGATTCATCAACGATGACGGATATTTTCTTCCCGATTCCCTGAGCACGAGTGATTTCAGTCTTCGTTTTCGGGCAAGACTTTGGATCTCTACAGCGGGAGAACATACTTTTGCACTGGACTCTGATGATGCCTCCTGGCTCTTTCTGGACGGCAGGCAGATACTTGACAATGGTGGCCGACACAGGATGCTCGGCAGGACTGCCACTGTCCTGTTGGAACAGGGGTGGCATGACCTGGAACTGGACTACCGGCAATACGACCTGGAGTCTGTTCTCATGCTTCGATGGGCACGTCCCGAACAGGATGAATTGGAACTTCTGAGATCGCCTTACGTCTACTTACCTGAGACCGAAGTGCTGCCACTTTCCAGCCTGTCTGTGCAGAGATGGTTTTCCTTCGGCGGTGTCGTTCTCTTGCTGGTGCAACTGTGGTCTCTCGCAGTTATTGTCTTCTGCTTCCCAAAGGCCAGAGCCAAGATGAGTGCGAGGCTGGCTTTGATTGCTTTGTTGGGTACGCTCGGTGGCTTAGGTGTTTTGTGGTCTCCGAGCAGGCCAGCGCCTGCAGGCCTGTGGGCTATGCCCGCTCCTACAGACGCTTGCTCATTGGAAGAAACTGGTTTTTTCAAAGGCTTGTTTTCCAGGAGAGTCTCAGAAGGTTCCATTCTGTCATCAGGTCCCTTGACGCATGCGATCTTTCCTTTCTTCACGCGTTTCTGGGGTTCGCCGTCTGCTGCAGCAAGTGCGGTTTTTTTGTGTGCGGTCTTGTCCTTTGTGGGACTTCAGTACAGGCTTGGAAAGGATTTCTTTGCCAGCAAAGCGGCGGGAATTGTTGCCAGTGCGTTTCTGGCTGTTGTCACGGCCTTTATGCTGCGAGAGGGTATCACTTTTGCTGGGGAATCTCTCGTATATGGTTCTCTGATGCTGCTTTTCAGTTGGAGAATATGTCGGCAGAGAAGCCTGTGGTCGGAACCCATGAATCCTTTGTTATTCATTCTTTTCACGGTGCTGGGATTCTGGACGAGTTGGGTTGTCCTGTGCTTTTTTCTCTCGTCGCTGACTCTGATGGCTTTGGGTAGAAAATGGGAGGCCAGCATAGTCTCATTGGCGACGTTCACTTCGAAGGCTTTGCTTGTGCTGGCAGGGGTGGCTGTCCTGCTGGTCGCATTATCCATGGCTTTCCCGGCGTGGCGAGAGTCCAGTCAGTTGCCCACAGCCTTCTTGGTTTTCGCTCTGGCTATCGGGCACATTGGAGCCGGTCTGATTGTCAAGACTTCGTAGGGACACCACTTCCCGGGAACTTTGGCCGTCAGAGCACCATACTTGGTATCAGCGACAGCGCACTTGTGGCCCTCCAAGTAATAGCCAAGATAGCAACTGACGCCGAACCTCTCCGGCGTACTTGGTAGCGTGAGCCTCCGTGCTCACGTCGTCGGCAGGGACGCCGACGCCACTGACTCGTTTCACCCTACCAACCCGCGTTCTGGATATCATGCTCTCAACACCCGTTTGACAGTGATCTTCCGTTCCCTTATCTTTGGCGCAATACGTTGTTGGAATCGCACCGCACCGCGGCATTGGGAGGTTAGCACCATGGCACGTTTCGCAATGATCGGCGCAGGAAGCATCGTCTTCTGCAAAACTCTGATGATGGACTTGATGGCAACCAAGGGCTTGGAGGGAAGCACCTTCGTTCTGATGAATCGGACGGAAGGCAAACTCCGCCAGATGGAGGCGTACGCCAAGGAGGTCATCAAGGAGAACAAACTTCCGTTTCAAGTCGAAGCGACGACCGATCGCCGCAAGGCGCTTCAAGGGGCAGACTACGTTGTCCTGATGATCCAGGTCGGGGGCATTGATGCCTTCCAACTCGACTACGAGATTCCACTCAAGCACGGTGTGGATCAATGTATCGGCGACACGATGGGACCGGGTGGCGTGTTCCGGGCTTTGCGGACGATTCCCGTTGTCCTGGAAATTGCCAAAGACGTCATGGAATTGTGTCCGAACGCACTGGTTCTGAACTATGTCAATCCAATGGCGATGATCTGTTGGGCACTTGGCACCGTGCCGGGTTTGAAGTTCATCGGACTCTGCCATGGAGTGCAGACGACACTGGATTTGATCGCGGGATATGTGGGAGCACGCAAGGACGAGATCGACTTCCTTTGTGCCGGAATCAACCACATGGCGTGGTTTCTCAAGCTGGAGAAGCAGGGCACGGATCTGTATCCCGTCCTTCGGGAGTGCTTCGAGAAACCCGAGTACTACATCAATGAGAAAGTTCGTGGCGAAGTGTTCCGTCACTTCGGCTACTTCATGACGGAGAGCACCGGTCACCTTTCGGAATACGTTCCGTGGTTCCGAAGCAGTGAACGGGCGCTCAAACTGTACTGCGATCAACCCGCTTTTGGTGGTGAGAGCGGTGCTTACTACAAATGGGGTCGCCTGATCGCCGACAAATTCAGCGGCGCTGATGTCCTGAGTCAGGAGTCGAAGAAGTTGACGCCTAGAAGCGTCGAGTACTGCTCATACATCGTTGAGGCGGTCGAGACGGGTAGGATTTTCAAACTCAATGGCAACGTTCGCAACGAAGGATTCATCAAGAACCTTCCGGAAGGCTGCTGCGTGGAAGTGCCGATTTTTGTGGACAAACAGGGGCTTCATCCCACCGGTGTTGGAATGCTTCCATCGCAATGTGCAGCATTGAACATGACCAACGTCACGGTTCAAGGTCTGACCGTTGAGGCTGCCGTGACAGGCGATCCGGAACTGGTCATGCAGGCGGCCTCTCTCGATCCGCTGACGTCCGCGGTCTTGACTCTGAACGAAACGCGCGAGATGACACGGGAACTGCTCCAGGCGGAGTCCGAGTATCTGCCTCAGTTTGCCGGAAAGACGCTTCGCTCCTGTCCGACCATTTTGACGCCACCCGAAACAAAAGCAGTTGAAGCGCCTCTGGATCCGGCGCTGGCCATCGTGCATCGTTTCGGCTCTCTCGCTGACAAAGCCATGCACAAGAAGGGATAGTCCAACCAGAAGGGGGTACGAGTTGTCATGAGTGAGTTTCTGCTTGCGTTGGAGGGATTGCTCGGCAAAGTCTCGAACATTGTCTGGGGACCGGCACTTTTGATCCTGTTGTTTGGGACGCACCTGTTTCTCACGTTCCGACTTCGCTTCATCCAGCGATATCTCTGGAAGGCGATCAAACTTTCTTTCACCAAAGGTGGTGAAGGTGCGGGAGATATCAGCCATTTCGGTGCTCTGGCGACGGCTCTTGCAGCGACCATAGGCACTGGGAATATTGTCGGTGTGGCGACAGCGATATCTCTCGGAGGGCCTGGCGCGGTGTTGTGGATGTGGCTGACCGGTGTGTTCGGCATTGCCACCAAGTACGCGGAATCACTCCTGTCTGTGAAGTACCGTGTCAAGACGGAACGAGGCACGATGGCAGGTGGACCGATGTATGTTCTCGAACGCGGCATGAAGATGAAATGGCTTGCCGTATTGTTCGCGCTCTTTGCTGCCGTTGCTGCTTTTGGTATCGGCAACATGGCACAGGCAAACTCCATTTCCCAAATGCTGCAAAACAGTTATTCCATCCAGCCTTGGATATCAGGAGTTGTGCTGGCTTGTCTGACGGCCATCGTGGTTCTTGGTGGGATTCGTTCTATCGCCCGGGTTTGTGAAGCGCTGGTTCCCTTCATGGCGATCACCTATATCATTGGTTGCAGTGTCTTGTTGTTGATGGGGATTTCGACCATTCCGCAGTCGGTGCTCCTTATTGTTCAGAGCGCTTTCACAGGTCATGCGGTGCTTGGGGGCTTTGTGGGAGCGGGTGTCAGGGAGACAATTCGATACGGCATCGCGCGGGGACTTTTCTCCAATGAATCTGGACTGGGAAGTGCGCCAATCGTTGCCGCGGCCGCTCAGACGAAGAACCCCGTTCGGCAGGCGCTGGTTTCCTCGACGGGCACCTTCTGGGACACTGTGGTGGTCTGTGCTTTGACAGGTTTGGTTCTTGTCAACTCGGGGCTTTGGGCGAAAGGTTTGAAGGGTGCTGAGCTGACCCATGCCGCCTTTGGGGTCATCCCTCATCTTGGTCCCTTTGTTCTAAGCCTTGGTCTTCTCACATTCGTATTCTCGACAATACTCGGCTGGTGTTACTACGGAGAACGCTCCGCGGAGTACCTTTTCGGGCCTCGGATCGTCTTGCCTTACCGGATTGCATGGGTGCTTTGCGTTCTCTTGGGCGCGGTGTTGTCACTGAACATTGTCTGGACGCTTTCGGATATTACCAACGGCTTGATGGCGGTACCGAATCTCATCTCTTTGCTGGTCTTGAACAAGGTTATTCAGAAAGAGACAGAAAAGTACCTTTGGAGCGGAAAAATAGACGACAACGCTACTGAGCAGTGAGGCGACTCCCCCGGTCGTTCATTCAGATCCACAGACTTTTCCGCATCCCCTCGGGGTGCGTTTGAGAGGAGATACGCCGCCTTCTGTGGGTCAGATGTTTACGATGATGTCGCTTAACGAACGCTTGGGAACGTGATGAACATCATCCACAGTTCGGTAGTACTCAATTGATCCGCCGGGCTTCATCTCTTCCAGAACGACTTTCTCGGCGGGTTTGCCAAGCGCGAGAACCAGCAGAATGTCGTAGCGTTCCGAAATGTGAAGAGCACCGCGCAGTTTTTCCTTCTGAACCGAGCCGACCATACAGCCGCCCAAGCCCATCTCCGTGGCTCCCAGCATGATCGTCTGAGCGGCGATGCCGACATCCGATCCGCAGCTTCCTCGCAGTTCCAGGTCGCCGAGTATGACCACATAGGCGGAAGGACGTTCCCCTTCCTGAGGGCCAAGCCAATCCTTCAAATAACCGGCCCATGCAAGACAGGGAAATATCTTTGCATTGGTCTCAGGGTCACAGGACAGGAAATACTTCAGAGGCTGTATGTTCGACCCGCTTGGAGTGTTCCGTGCCAGATCGATCAGTGCCAGCAGTTTCTCACGGGCGACAGGCTCACTCTCCACAAACCTTCTGTAACTCCGATTCCGCAATACGAGGTCTCTGATGCTCATTTTCGTACTCCTCCTAAACGGTATAACCGGGATCTCCCATGAGTCGAAGCTCTTCGGCCACAGCGTTCCAGACCGGCTCGGGCATTCTGCCTTTTTCCCGTTCGAGTATGGGCTCCAAGCCCTTGCCAGTGCCGTCGTTGATGAAAAAGGGTTTTACGAATTCCGAATCCCATGTCCGTTCCTGAAACGAGCGGCTGTCCAGCTTCTCGAAGAAACTCTTGACACCCTTTTCGGGATCTCCTTCGATCTCTCGGAAATAGGAGCCGTACAGATGGAGTGAATCCGCGACATCGAAATACCTTCCCACCACAACCGGTCGGCTCATTTCACGGGTCAGGCGCTCGGCGAGCTTGCGCTGAAGACTTGTCAACGCGATGACGTTCTCAAACCAGGCTTTGAATAAATCGCGTGAACGCCAGTGTGTGTTCATGTTCAGAACCAGTTTGTTGTCGTCT
>JAKQFZ010000096.1 GCA_029558215.1 Candidatus Omnitrophota bacterium | reverse complement strand
GGACGACAACGGCAGGGTTGAACGCATTGCTGTCTATGCCATGGATATTACTGAACGAAAGCACACCGAAGAGGAACTGCAAATTATGGCAGGGCTTCTGGACATGGCACCCAACTCCATTACGGTACATGATCATCAGGGCAGATTTCTCTATGCAAATCGGAAGACGTTTGAGATGCACGGATACACCGAGACCGAGTATATGATGCGAACGCTTCACGATATTGACGTTCCGGTGAGTGAAGCCCTGATCGAGGAACGGATGCGACAGATCATTGAAGAGGGTGAGGCGACTTTTGAAGTCGAGCACATTCGGAAAGATGGAACGACTTTTCCACTGGAAGTGCTGGGCAAACCAGTGATGCATGGTGGCATTCCGGCCTTCCTCAGCATCGCAACTGATATTACTGAGCGCAAAAAGACCGAAGACGCACTTCGCAAGAGTGAAGCGAAATTCCGCCGAGTTTTTGAATCCGCAGCACTCGGCATGGCTACGGTCACTCCGGACGGGCGTTTCAGCGAGGTCAACGATGTTCTCTGTCGAATACTGGGGTACTCGCGTCAGGAACTTCTTCAGAGGAATTTCCGTGAAATAACGCATCTCGATGATCTACACCTTGATGTGGAGTACATTCGAAGAGTGCTCTCAGGTGAGATCGACAGTTTTGTTCTGGAGAAACGCTTCGTTCGCAGTGACGGTGCTGCGGTCTGGTGCATTCTCAACTCATCGGTTGTGCGCTTGCAGGACGGAACACCTGACTATGCCGTCGCCATTATCCAGGACATCACAGATCGCAGAGAGTCTGAAGCAGAACGGGAACGTCTGTTGACTGCGATTGAACAGGCGGGCGAGACGATCATGATCACGGACCCGCGGGGCTTCATCCAGTATGTCAATCCAGCATTCGAGCGCACATCGGGCTATTCCTGGCAGGAAGCAGTCGGTCAGCGTCCCAATATCCTCAAGAGTGGTGAGCAGGACGAAGCCTTCTATGCGGCCTTGTGGCAAACGCTCACGAGCGGGAGGTCCTGGGAAGGACGGATGGTCAATCGCCGAAAGGATGGCACGCTCTATACTGAAGATGTCAACATATCACCTGTACTCGATTCGGCCGGTAGTATTGTCAACTTCGTTGCCGTCAAACGCGATATCACCAGGGAATTGGAGATCGAGCGGCAGTACCATCAGGCGCAGAAGATGGAAGCCATTGGTCAGTTGACCGGTGGGGTTGCCCACGATTTCAACAACATCTTGCAGGTCATCAATGGGGCAACGGAGATGGCTCTGACCGATCTGGAGCCATCCCATCCTGCCCGCTTCATGCTTTCTGAGGTTCAGAAGGCAGGGGAGAAGGCAGTACGTCTTGTGGAGCAGCTGCTCCTGTTCAGCCGACGCCAGATCATGCGACCCAAGACGACAGATTTGAACCTGGTTATTGAAGATCTTCTGAAGATGTTGCGACGGATCATTGGTGAAAACATCCGTTTGGAGTGGCTCCCAGGCAAGCATCTTGGAATGGTTCATGCTGACCAGTCAATGTTGGAACAGGTTGTCTTGAACCTCTGTGTCAATGCGCGGGATGCCATGCCCCAAAGAGGTGTTCTCACTATCGAGACACAGAATGTCATCATGGATTCTGATTACTGCGCTGTCCACACATGGGCAAGCCTTGGACGCTACGTTCTCTTGAGCATCACCGACACGGGCTGTGGGATGGACTCTGAACTGCTTGAGCACATCTTCGAACCGTTCTTTACGACCAAACCTGAGGGGAAAGGATCTGGTCTTGGGTTGGCTACGGTCTATGGTATCGTCCGACAGCATGAGGGGATGATATCGGCATACAGCGAGCCAGATAAAGGCTCTACGTTCAAGGTCTATCTTCCAATGTGTGAACGGCCCGCAGAGGCCGTAGGCGTCATGATCCAAGGTGAGGCCAAAGGAGGAGAAGAGACGATTCTCTTGGCAGAGGATGATGAGATGGTACGCAATCTGGCCTATACCGTTCTCAGCAGAGCAGGATATCGGGTTCTGGTTGCCAAGGATGGTCTGGAAGCCGTAGAACTCTTTCAGAGGAATCAAGATGACATAAGTGCCGTTGTGCTTGATGTTGTGATGCCTGGCTTGGGTGGAGCTGAGGCGCTCAAGCAGATGCGTGCCCTGCGTCCCAGACTCAAAGCCCTTTTTGCCAGTGGCTACAGCCCGAACGCGATCCACACCAACTTCATTTTGCACGAGGGAGTCGAACTGCTCCAGAAGCCTTACGGGCCGGATGCTCTTCTGCGGGCACTGAGAGTGGTTTTGGATTCGCGTTAATTGAGTTGACAGTCCAACGGCTGATTGGTACCTTTCGGATAAAGTAATCTCCTTGAATAGGGAAGAGGATCAGGGGCTTTTACAGATGAGAAAGAGAACTGATTTTCGACACTTCTGGCGAGTTTCCGGGTTTCTGTTGCTCGTTGCATTTCAGGGATGCAGTCAGCGGGCTGCGCAGTTCAACACCCGTGGCCTCGATCTTCTGAATCGGGGTGAGGCGGCCAAAGCAGTCTCCGCGTTTAAGGAGGCGCTGGCAGTCAAGCCCAACGAGTTTGCGATCATATACAATCTGGCTATTGCACACCACTGTGCTGGGCAGTCTGCAGAGGCCATCGAAACACTCAAACAGGCAATTGCTCTGGCTCCGGAGCCAGCTCAATACGAACAAACCCTGGCCGTCCTGCAACTGGATGCCAAGCAGTATTCCGATGCCGTTTCCACCTTTGACAAACTTCTTGCGGGCAAGCCGGACGATGCCAATCTGCTTCTGTATCGGGGCATCGCCAAGTTGAAGAGTAAAGACGCTGAAGGCGCTGCAGCAGACTTGGACGGCGCGATCAAGGCAGACCCCTATCACTACAGAGCCATGATGGCCAAGGCGTCATTGGCCAGACAGACTGATCCGGACAAGGCCTTGAGTCTTCTGAACGAAGCGGCCAAAATTGCGGAAGACCTGGCACCAGCCGAAGACAAAGGCATGATCCACTGGAACATTGCCACGCTTCTGGTGGAGATGAAGCTGCTGGAGCGCGCGGCGCAGCATCTCGAAAATGCCCGGCAGTTTATTCCCGGGGACAGGCATGTGATCGTG
>JAKQFZ010000088.1 GCA_029558215.1 Candidatus Omnitrophota bacterium | reverse complement strand
CGACGACAAGGAATCCAAGGCCGAGGCAAGCGAGCTTCCACCACTTCATGGTTTCAGCCTCCTTCAGTCGTTTCTTCTTCCAGCGGAGAAGTTCCTTCTTGGTCTTCTCCAGTTCGGTTTGGAGGCCACCCAACTGTGTTTCAAGTTGGATGGCCTTACGCTTCCACAACTCCTTGCGAGTGTTGACATGACTCAAAGTGACTTCATGTTCACTCTTTTCCGTTGTGACAGTCGAATCTGCGGGACTTTCCATAACAGGGCTTTCCATCGGACCCTCCATTAGTACCGGGGGTTTTCATTCCCCCAAGTCTCCTCTTCAGGAATTTCCTTGTAAGACTGCTGGTTCCCTTCTGCCCCGTAATAGTGGTTAGACTTCTTGCGAGGCTTCTTACCCTTGGCGGTGAAGCCCACCATCTCGTTTTCTTCCTTCTTCCGTTCGTCGAACTCGGCGAGTGCGGCGTCCAAGTCCCACCGGCCATGACCGATGATCTTGTTGGTGACGAGGTAGGAACGAATGGCTTCCACTTCGGCGAAGGAGAAATCGTTCGATTCTTCAACGAGAAAGTCCACGTTGATGTTGTCTTGGATTTCTTGAGGCCAGACTGTGGTGATCAGCTTGCGACGAAGTTCGGCAGTCGGCTTGTTGATCGTGACACAACGATCGATACGACCGGGTCTCACGAATGCCGGGTCCATCTCGCCCAATTTCTCATTGGTCGTGAAGATGCGAACGATATGATCCGCCTCGATCACACCATCCATCGCCGTCAGGAGAGCACAAGCCATGCGGCCATTGCCCTTCGAGCGGTTCATATAACCGATGTCGATGTCATCGAAGAACGTGACGGTGTACCTCTGGAAGAGGTCGTGCAGTTCCCGATCAGCGTAGGCTTTGTCGATGTCGGCAGCAGTGACCGTGCCCCACCGGATTCCGTTCTGGGAGCAGCGCTTCTGGATGTATCGACAGAGCATAGTCTTGCCGTTGCCCGGCGGGCCGTCCAGCAGAATGCCCCGCTTGATCTTGACGCCGTACTTCTCGATGTCCTTGGCGGCTTTGATGAAGCCGATCGTTGTCCGCTCAACGTCTTCGAGGATTCCCTTCTCAAGGATGGGCGGGATGGCCTTGACGGAAGCGGACTTCGTCAGCTTCCAAGCATTCCGGCACAGTCTGTAGAGAGAATCCCGCTTGACGACGAGGTAGATGTCATCCCCATACTGGCCACTCTGGATGTAGACGCAGTATTTGATCTCGGGGCTCAGGCTACTTGTGTAATACACAAAGCCCCAACCCATCGGGCTCTTGCCGTTGAGACGGCGAGCTTTAACAAAGGGCAGGCCGTCGATGTGTCCTTCCGTCTTGTAGGGCTTGTCACGGAGTGCCGTGGACATGTATTCGTTGGGGAACCTGTAGTAGTCCATCACGTCGAGTTCTTCGACAGTAGTCTCAAGCTCCTTAGCGATTCGAGGCAGAGCCGCTTTGAGATCGCACCACATTCCGACGTGGTTCTCTCGCTTGAAAATTTGAATATCTGACATTCGTACCTTCCTTGGTGTCAAACGTTTGAGATTGCCTTGAACGCATCTTGCGTGTTGTTGGCAATGTGCTGTTCCAACAGTTGCTCCGCTTGCCTGTCTGTCATGATTTTGCCGAAGCCAGTGATCGCTGTTTGAGCAGTAAGTTTCTTGATGTCGGCGTCCAATTCCTTGGACGCTTGATCAAACAACTTGTGCAAATTCTGTCCGGCCACATCGAGTGTGACCTTGAGTCGCCAGTCCAACAACTGTTGAATCAAATGGCTCGCAGTTTTACCATCAGGCCGGTTGATCGTCAAGGTGAATAGCGGGTCTTGCTGGGATTCTTTCTCCCAAT
>JAKQFZ010000086.1 GCA_029558215.1 Candidatus Omnitrophota bacterium | reverse complement strand
CGCTTCCTGTTGACCTGAAGGAAGCCAGACTTGATAGATGAACACCCCAAGATTGATCAGAATCAGAAGATAGGTCAACGCGGGAAACTTCCTGGAGGGATTCTCGTCGCGATAGGGAAGGATCATGGGGCTGCCTCGCTTTCATCCGGCGTGACAGAAACCTGCTGTAACGTCCAACCGAATGGAAGATGTGCGCTTCGGAATTCCCAATGAATCAGGTGATCACCAATTCGGCAGCCCGGCTGCACTTGAATTGTGGCGGATACAATGGTCTTTGACAAGTTCTCCCGAAGTTCAAGCGACGAAGCGGGTGAGTTGACAAGCAATCCGTCCGTTGCCTCAACGCTCGCGGCACCTTCCCACTTCCCATCAGGCAGCAACGGAAGTTCCATGGAGATCTGTGTCTCTTGCCCCTGTGTCAGGCTCAGGGGATACTGCTTCAGCGAATGAACCATGTCGGATGAAAAACTAATCGGTGGCACAAATCTCAGAAACAACGGACTTCTGGTCACTGGCAGGAGGATACACCCCTTGTGGGATGCCAATCTGGTTCGATGCCCCCAAAGATCACACACTGTTACCGGAACACTACCAACAGCCATGGCAATGTTCAGCGGGTCTCCCTCAGACCAGACTGCAAGGATTCTGCTGTTGTCCTGCAGGTAGGAAAGTGCATGGACATCAGATTCCAACCCAAGAGCAACAGTTGCCTCGAAAACGCTCCCAGCGAGATGCTCTGCCACAGTCTTCAAAGCCAGGAACGCCGGTTTCGGGACTGAATCAGATCGAAGCAATCCGGAAGTGACACCCTGAACACCGGACTCAGCATCAATGTCCCTGAACCGATTCCAAAAGACCTTCTGCACTCCTTCGATGCTGGAGCAATGTAGATACATACGAGCAAGACTCTCTGCCTGCAACCGTGGAGCCATGCCATCCTGCACAGAATTGTCCATTGTACTGGAGCACGTTACCCAAAGGGGTTTCGTACAGCCATGCTTCTGCAGAAGTGCGCGCACTCCGGCAATCTGCTCCGGCAATGAGGCGTCGCCGACATCTTGAGGATCAGCAATGACACTAAGGACGTCCCAATACGCTCCCCCGCCAGCCAAGAGCAGGGATTCAAGAAACTCCAAACCCGCACTGGTCAGAAAGGCACCAACCACATATTCCTCAGGATCTGTCGCTTTGATTGTCTCATGCGCCTGCTTCAAATGCTCATAGAACAGAAGAGCATCCGAAGACGCCACCACTCGTTCAGAACTGCACCATATTTCCCAATACTTTATGTCTTCCTGGTATTGCGTCACGACTGCGGAAACCCACCTGCGCCACCGCTCAAAATCGGATACCTCTGCATCTTCAACTGCGAAAGGGGACAATGGGGAGACTCCGTAAACGAGTTCTCCGACAACGTGAATTCCTTCCCGCTCTGCAATATCGATCGAATCGTCATAGCGCTGCAGATCGAGAAACCCGCGTTCGGCTTCAGGCGATACCTCATGGAATGTTTCTCGTGTCCAGGACACTCCAGCCTGCGCAGCCCGAGATGCCGCAAACCGACGCTCCCTTGGGGACTCCAGAGATGTCAGACCAATGTTGACTCCGAAAAAAGAGCTGCTTCTACTTTGAGAACTGCTCTCCCGAGACAGCACAAAATCCTTACGTACGGGAACAGCTCCAACGCCGGAGAGCACGAGACTGAAAAACCCCAAGCGGTCTGGTTCAAGTTCGATCGGATCGTCATACTCTCCAAGGCCGGGCACCTCGATAGGCCATTCAACCGAACCTACGGCAAAGCCGTCGCCATCAAGAATCTGGATTGTTGCCTCAGCCCTATAGGCCTCGCTGGAGAGGTTCTCAACACGTATTGGGATTTGAAATGGAAAGAAAGAGGAGAAACTGTTCAGTAGAAAAAGACCTCTGTGCTTCGTCTGTGGGAAAGACACTCGAACACACTCGGAATCAGTCGCCCAAGTGTGGGCAGCAAGCTGAAGCAGAGACACTGATCCTTGCAGGGATGCACCGCGGCTTGCCTCCAGAACGATCTCGGATACGGAAATAGGAAGAATCGGTGTCACATCCAACAGATCGGAAAAATGAACCCAGTCTCGTCCCCCATCCCAAGCCACAACATGGTTTCTGGCACCGGTGGAGAGAAGATCATCGCATGACACAAGGTGCTTCTCGAATCTATGTCCCCGAGCGTCCGAAAGCCGAAGAACCAAAGAATGCCCCTTAAGATCACCGTAGGTCTGAATCTCAAAATCTTCCGGCCTGCCAGGAACAACGAGCCTTTCCACAGCAATACCAACACGAGTTGTCTCTTTCGCGAAATCATAACTTAGAATGCTTCCCCACTTCGTCGTCTCAATTCTCCCGGTACCTTGTGACTGCTCCGCATCGGCCACACTCCAAAGCGTCTCCCCATTGAAGCGGTCAAGCACAACGGCCTTCATTTTCGCTTCCTGAGATTGACCTGATGAGGCAAACAGCATCAATGCCGCAAAGACAGGGAAGTAATCCCAACACATTGCCAACCTCTTCATCGAAGAAAACCTCACAAAGCCAAACATCTGGATAACTCTATCGAATATGGACTTGGCAGACAAGTTCTAAGGGAATTTCTTTCGCGCACCGACTTGTTTCCATGGGATCACTCCGCTAGAATCTGAGTCAACACTTGGCCGCAGGAGGAATCTCTGCCATGGCAGCCAAAATGATCACAAGCCTCCTCTCATTAGCAGTTCTTTCCCTGATGCCTTTGAAAAGCTATGCAGATGACATGCATCCTGAGAAGGTCTCCCAGCTCCTTGCCAACGGCGGTTTTGAATCCGGTTCTGACGGCAGTGGTGTTCCGCTCTTCTGGAGTACCTATGTTCCAGGAGCAACGGCTGAGTTTCGAGTCGTTTCAGAACATGCAAGGCAAGGTAATCACGCCCTCTCTATCCGGACCACAAGCGATGTTAAGGCAATTCTGGTCAGCGAACCCGTTCCCGTTGCTCCCGGTGAGATACTGAACCTGAGTGTGTGGTGCCGTTGTGGGGCAATCGAGACTGCTTCATCGGGAAGTATTACCTTAAGTGTCGGTTTTCTGAATCGAGACCGGCGCTACTTTTCTTGGCATAGGACACAGAACATTCCCGAGAGTCATGACACCTGGTTTGACTGGACAACACAGGCAACGGTGCTGCCAGGAGTGGCCTATGCAACTTTTCAGATCGGGATAAACAAAATGAAAGGTGAGTTGTGGATTGATGAGGCGCAGATGCACACAACCTCATCGTTGGCTGTTCGCTTTGACCTTGCTGAGTTGACTTCATCAGTCGGTTTGGTGCCGCTCCCTTTGATTCTCATCAATCGCGATCCGCAACTCAAGGGGAAAACCGTTGTCCTCACAACTGAGCCCGGGAATCATACCCAGCACATCGCACTCTCAGGTGAGAGAGAAACGCCCCTAAGTGGAGACTTCACGATGCCAAAGAGGGGAAAGCAGACAGTCAGAGCAATACTCGAAAGTGAAGCCAAAGAGAGGTATTGCGTCGCTGAGGAGACGGTGACCATTCCCGAGATTCTCCGCGTCGAACCGCTTGTGCCGACCCATTTCTGTGTTGAGGATGGTACACCCAGATTGGAGGGACGCCTTTGGGTGTACGATCAGCAGCAGAAACGTGACGCCACCAAGATTTCTCTTGTTCTGAAAACGGGAGAATCTCCAGTAAGGCAGATTCACATTACCAATCTCCCCCCAAATCCTGTTCTCTATAACATTGACGTAGCAGACGCCACTCCGGGAGACTACGTGCTTGACGTGTCTGTCCTCCAGGAAGGCCAAATCGTCGCGAGTGCGACACAGGACTGGCACATTGTCCAGAGAGCCTCATCGCAGGTTATGGTCGGCGCGGATGGATACCTCATCGTCGAAGGAAAACCCTTTTTCCCTATCGGAATGTTCAATGGTTTTCGATTGTCAGAACAGGTGGATGCGGGTTTCAATGTCACCCATGGATATAACGCCATGGCAACAACCCCAGAAACCGTCTCCAACAATCAACGAGCCAAGGACTTCCTTGATGAAACACACAAACTTGGGATGAAGACACTGATGCTCGTCACACACGGTGGACACCATCGGCCTGTGGATGATGAGTTCGTTCGCCGCGTCAGGATGTTTCGCAACCATCCGGCACTGCTTGCCTGGGACGAGGAGGAAGGGGTTGCACGCGGAGAGATGCCTCTTTCGAATCTCGAAGAGATGCACACTCTGCTCAAGCGTGAGGCACCTGAGCACCCGTTCATGGTGGGCGATGCGAGAGCGCCAATCTTTGAAGTTCACGACCGTTCATATCTGTTTCCGGCTGAGTTTATGGATTTGGGGATGTGGTGGTGGTATCCGTTTCCGTTGGATCTCAACAACAACGCCAGTGTCCTCGATGGTGAAGAAGACTTCCATTCAAACCTGTTGGAACCCCCAAGTTTCCTAACACTTGCTAAGACAAACAAGCCCATCTGGGTCGGCATACAAGCCTACAAGAAACCCAACAGAACCGATGGGCGTTTCCCAACACCAACAGAGTATCGGGCACAGGCTTATCTCTCGATCATCCATGGGGCAAAGGGTTTGATGTACTACGTCGGATCGGGATCGGGTGGGAATGGAATCCTCAACAAGCCTGACGAAGGAAACTGGAACTATCTGAAGGAGTTGGTGAAGGAACTGCGCTCACTTGAAGATGTTATCATGTCTCCCAACGCAAATCAGCAGATCAGAGTCCTGTCGGAGGATGCGCCGGTCAGTGCATTGCTGAAGAAAACCGCCAGAGGCTACGTTCTCCTTGCCGCCAACCGCTCACCCAATACGGTTCGGGCAAGATTTGAACTGGATCCTTCGGTGCCGGTGACAGCAGAAGTTCTCTTTGAGGATCGAACTGCCGAACTGCTTCAAAATGTGCTCGAAGACACATTCACACCTCTCGGCGTTCACCTGTACAGATTCAGGTGATAGAGTCTGCCTCGACGAGCCGTCTGCGATAGACAACCTATCTCGGAGCAGCGATGAGACGCTGTCCCGCAATAAGGTCTGTTCCATTGCAGGTGACGGTTCCCTTCCCGTCTGATGCCAATTCCATCAACTCATCTCCCCAATGAAATCGAACACTGCCCGAAAGTGAGAACAACGCCTGTGGAGGCCTCCAGACGAAACCTCCAACACAAGGCTCTATGCCCCACAGCCCATGAAAAACGATGGCATGCAATGGATTGTGTCCCGTGTAGTAGACAACGGGACCATAGTCTTTGCCCTTGCGCGTCAGTTTGTCTGGAAAGAACTCCTGAGGATGGTAGAACTCGTAAATCTTGCGATCCCGATCCCAGACCTTCTGCATTCCTTCGAGAGTCTTGATCACAAGCTGGGCAGCCTCTTGCAGATAACCGTAGCGCCGCAACCCAAGCACAAGCCAGAGGTTCTGCGACACCCAGACGGGACCCCGCCAGCAATCCAGATCGAAACCAGCCTCCTTGACCGCAACCGTGCTGACTGGAAATGGTGTCCAGAAAAGCTCCGGATCCGTGAGATGCTTGACAAGATTTGCTGCTTGACTCTCTGTTGCCGCTCCCGCCGCAAGAGGCCAGAAGCCTGACACTGCATAGGTGGTTTCCAAACAGTTTGACGGCACATGAAGGTCACCAAAGAACTTCTTCTGGGAGTCCCACAAATTCTCTTGAATCGCCTTCACAATGACACTACGTGCCGCTTCATACCGAAGTGCTTTCTCTTCGTCGCCCAGAATTCGTGCAATTCGGGAGAGATTCTCAGCATAGAGGGCTAGTTGAGAGCTTAAGTCAACGGCACCATATTCGCGGAAATCGGTATTGCCTGTTACTGTCGTTCCGGCTCTTCCGATATTGTCGTAGCCCGTCTCAAACATGTGAACCCACCAATAAAGTCCAGAGCCAAGGTGACGTCGCTCTTTTCGGAACCAGGCAAAGTCCGATTCAAACATGCCGAAGCAGCGACGCAAGCGGTCAAGATTTCCATCACGAAAGTACACTTCCAGGACAGCACGTGGCTCCAATGGTGGCGGAACCGTCGTCACAGGACGTCTTGGATCCTCAAATCGAACTCCGCAGTTGAAACGCCCTTCCTTCTGGACAAAGAGACCTGAGAGATTCTCTATCTCACCTTGACAGAACTCCAGTTCATTCCAGACACGGTCAAGGATGTTTTGCGTCATATCCCAATGACCATAGTAGAGCGATCCATAGCCTCGACCGACGCCTTCCCAGCAATTCGGGATTTTCCAGCTGGGTTCATACAAAGCCAGACGATGCTCAGTCCAGAGATTATCCAGTACGGAGAAGTCGCGTCCATTCCAAGACAATTTCGAACTGCGTTCCGTCCAGTTTCGTGAACGTCCGAACACAGGATGGAGGTTCATCTGGAGCAGTTCCATTGCAGATGGATAGGAAATTCCCCCATCGCGTTGCGTCCCAAGTGTCACAGCAAATCGGGACGATCCTTCTGGCACACCCCACATCCATGTTCCCTCGCATTCTTCCCATAATCCCTCTGGGCACTTGGTGACAAGGTGGAGATGCTCGTATTCTTCTGCCCACCACAGTTGAAGTAAGCCGTCTTGAGTAATGCGCGCGGTGGCTGCACCCGGACAAGGATGGGTCACGAGTATTCTCTGAAGCGAGATCCCATCTGCCGAGAGAACTAGTCCTCTTCCAACGGCAGCAATGTTCAGGGTTCCCTGCTCTGAAGAAAGAGTTGCACAGTCACCCAACCACTCACCTTCGGTCAAAGGCGAGCTGACGATGAGTTCCAGCCGCAGCACGCCAGGTCTATCAAGATGGCCCCGATGAAAGCCAGGTACTGTAAAAGCTTCAATGACAAGGGTTGTGCCTTGCAACTCATAGCCCCATCTCAGAGACTGAACCGCAAGAACCCTTTCAGTGTTTCCAATACAGGGGAAAAGGTGCCTTGACGAACGTTGCATGTTCCTTAGCCTCCCATCAAATCTCTCCGAGGGCATTTGCGGTGTAAGCCCATTCGTTGATGATGCTTTCAGAAGTCTATCACATCTTCAAGCCACGGTGGTCTCCGGAATGCACACAGTCTCCAGATGCTGCACCGCGGATCACCCTATGCCCATTGGAGTTTTCGGGGATTTATGTTGACAACCATGGGTTGAGTTCGGTAGGAATACTGTATTGAAGACGTGTAGGAAGTAGTTCATACAAATGCGTTTCACCATCGAAGATTCCCCAGTACCGAAATACGTTCAGCTCCGAGATCAGATTCTTCTGGCAATCGAGTCTGGAAGACTCTCAGTGGGTGATCAGCTTCCTACAGAAGATGCTCTGGTTCGAGAACTTGGCATCAGTCGCAATACCGTTCGCCAGGCTATGGCCGATCTCCTTCAACGTGGACAAGTCACACGAGAACGAGGTCGCGGCACTTTCGTGGCATTGCAGAGGACACGGCACCTCGACAGCGAATCACCGACTTCAAGAGCAATCGGTGTCCTTGTCAGAGATATTGCCAGCCAGGATGACGTCTATCCCGAAATCATCCGTGGGATTCAGGACGTCTGTAGCCAACAGGACTATCACGTCATCCTTGCCAACACGGACGCCAGGCTCGACAGGATGGCTGAAGGGATGAAGAGTTTCCTCAAGGCGGGTGTCTCAGGCACCATAATCAGCCCGGCGATTGATCAGATGGCAATGACAACCAGTCAGCTGCGTCAGTCGTTCAAAGAATCTCTCGAACTGTATAACCGGTTTCTGGACTCCGGCATACCCATCGTCCTCATCAACAGGCGAGTGCCGAATCTTCCTGTTCCCTGCGTCCTTTCGGATAACGAGTTGGGTGGCTACCTGGCGACAAAACATCTCTTGGATCAGGGACACCGTCGAATCGCAGCATTGTTTCCTCCTGTCTACTCAACGGTCAAAGCCCGTGAGACAGGCTATCGAAAGGCACTCGCTGAAGCAGGTATCGCGCCCGCGGAAGGCTGGGTTCAGTTCGCATGCCTTGACGATCCAGACCCAGTCAGAACGATGGTTGATGCAGTGACGAAACTCTCTTCTCCACCAACCGCTATCTTTGCGTTCACGGATGACTATGCCGCCAAGATATTCGAAAGACTTATGGAACTCGGCCTGCGTGTCCCTGAAGATGTAGCGCTCGTTGGATACAACGACTGCCGACTCGCACTCTCTCTTCCAGTCCCGTTGACCTCTGTCGCATATCCCAAATATGAAATTGGACAAAAGGCCGCGCAAATGCTTCTCAGGCATCCGAGACCAACGGGTGAAGCGTCTTCGATTGTTCTGCCACCGACTCTCATTGTTCGCAACTCCAGCGTACGGGGCTAACCATCCAGCAGACAACAGAATGAACCCGATACTCAGCGCACGATTGACATTTGCTCCGGTTTGAAACAGATTGGTATGACTGCACCTCAATGGAGGACGAGATGAATCTGACATTTGACAGAAGAATCGGTTCGAGAGGTTCGCTTTTTGTGCTCATCTTTGTTCTGGTTGCGCAGAGTTCTCTGTGCCAAGCGGAGATTCTCGGCTCCTGTTATCGAAAGGATGAACCCTTTCCTGAGTATATGCCACTCTGGTCTGAGGGCTATGCCGATCGTGACCAAGTTGACCAGTATACCTATGAGGGAATGCCATTGGGAGCTTCGTTGCACTTCTATTATCGCAATGTTACATCCTCAACGGTTCAGGTAAGTGACGTTCTCATCGGGGGAATCAGTCTCCTCGAAGCAATTCAGTATTCTGAAGACAAGGCTCGAAAGCACGCGCAACCTGCCAGCATCGAGTTTTCAAAGCTTTCAGAGGATCAAAAGAAGCAGATCAAAGCCTCTGGAGAACCGATCTGGTGGAAGGTCGAGCCAAGGAGCATCAAAGCCGGTGCAACGGCTGAGATCACTGTCCGTCTCAGAAAGCGCCCTCTCCAGGAATCGGTGGCACTCACGCTCGTTACTGACAAAGGGAAGGAAGAGGCAACCATCGCAGTCGCGGACACTATCGGTCCTCGAGTGCACGGCGTCTCCTTCTCGGATGACCGAAGACGACTTTTCCTGTATCTCCGTCATCCGAACGGTGGAGTCACACCACCCAATGCGCTTTATGTTGACGGAGAAGATGTCACCGGCAGAACAACGCTGGGACAGGACAACTCCTATGCAATCGTTCCCGTTGAGATACTGCTCGACAACCCATTTGAGAGAGCCTCTTTTCACTGCGCACGGGCGGAATACCAGGATGGGTCATCTGCATGGGCTGGTTTCCGTGTTTGGGATGACGAACTTGCCTTTGGAATCTGGGGAGCACGACCGGGAGCGCAGGAGGCCGTTGATATCGCTAAGGCATACCTTCAGGACATCGCGCAACACAACATCAATGTCCAAATGGAAATGGTTGGTTCCGAAGCGGTTTCGGCCTTTCTCAAAAGTGACGAAGGCAGACAGGAGATGCAGCGTCTGGGTATTCGAAGGATGATCGCCGACTACGGAAAGGGCAATACTCAGAACCCATACGCCTACTTCCTGGTGGACGAACCAGATGCTGGTGACTATACGGTAGAGAGTCTTGACATTCGCTCAAGAGTTGGAGCATTGGCTCAGTCGTTGGTCAGAAAGGGAGAGCAACTCAGGGAGTCGGATCCAGCAACACCCAATCTGGTAAATGTCAACTCGACTTTCAAGCCTGAGAACTGGTACGTCTATGGTCAGGTGCCTGATATATTTGCCACCGATCCTTACTACCAGGCCAGACTTCTGGAAGTCTTCTGGAGACGGCCAGAGCGCTATCCCCTTTTTGGAAAGGCGACGATCATTGAGGCGGTCAGCAAGATTTCCCACTCGGCTTGCGCGCCAAAAACCCTGCATCTTGTGCTGAACGCTGTCAGCCATAGAAACAAGCAAGGCAGAGTCTTTCGGTTTGGAACCCCTGAAGAGAAAAGAATCGAAACCTATTATGCCCTGTCGGCTGGGGCGAAGGGATTCTCCTATTGGTGGTACACACCCGGTGGACAAAGTCACGGATGTGGTGCTCAAGAGCCTGAGGCTGTCGCGTTGTGGCGTGAGATAGGCCTTCTCGGAGCAGAAATCCGAACGCTGGGCTCTTTGATCCAAGGTGGATGCCCTGTTGACTTACCCCTGACATCGCCCAACAATCTTTCTGTGAATGGAATCATGGCTACAAATCGAGCTCTTGTTCTCATCTGTATCAACGAGAACTATTTCAACGACCGACTGGGAACGATCTACTCACCCGTCAGAGATGCAGTAGTCTCCCTGACTCTTCCCATCTGGCTCAACGCCCGCGAAGTTTTCGAGGTCTCCTTTGAGGGCACCAAGGATGTTTCCTTCGCCGATCAACAAGAAGTGCTGAAACTGCAATTGGGGACTGTGAATGTAACAAAGTTGGTGGTTGTTACCTCCGATCTGAAACTTCGAACAAAGCTGCAGGAATACTATGTCACGCATCTCAAGGATAACGTTGCGAGTCTGTTGAAGTAGATCCTGTTGCCGAACCAGCCTGCATGGGCTATCCTTTCCATGTGTGCCGTACGGTGCCTATTCTGACGCTGCAACAGGAAGGAGTAGCCTGTGAGATCTTTGTCCCTGATGCTTGCTTTGTTCGCAACGCATCTTCCTTGTGTCACCCCTTCTTCCTTTGCCGAGGAGGTCGTCTCAAGAGTCATGTCTAACGAGCGTGCCACACTTTATATGGGGGGGACACCGGCAGGCGAACAGACGCTTCGAGTCGAGAAGACTTCCCTTCCCTCTGACGGCTCAACACCCACCAAAGAGGGTTATCTCTTTGTCAGCACGGCGCATCTTCAGATTCTTGCCATGGGTGTCGTTATACCCCTTGATGTCAATACGGAATGCGTTACGAATGATGACTTTTCCGTACACTCATTCGATTTCAACATGGAGTCCGCCGGCACACAGATTTCAATGTCAGCCCATGTAGAAGATGAAACACTCAGCCTGCAGCTCACCTCCGCTGGTTCCGTCTCTCGTCAGGAGATCAGTCTGGCAGAAGGTCCGGTCTTCACGCCCGAGGCTATCTACATGGCCATGTCGAGAGAGGGACTCGAGGTCGGTACCCAAAAATCGTTTCGAGTCTACGATCCCATGTCCACTTCACTGGACACAATCACGGGAGTCGTGCTCAAGAAAGACTCTATCTATTTCGGGGGAAAGCCTGTTGACACATATCTTCTCACACTTGATTTCAAGGGATTTCAGCAGAAGGCCTGGATAGATACCGACGGAGTCTGCTACCAGGAAGAGTCCGAGGTTGCCGGTCAGAATTTCGTTGCGCTGAGAACACTGGATGACGGAACAACCGTTGACCGTTCTGTCACCGACGATGCGCCGACTTCAGACTCTGGTTCCGATCTGCTTCTCTCCAGCTATATCCCAGTCAACAAACCGCTCAAGAATTCTTCCGAGATACGGCGTCTCGTTGTCGCACTTAGAAATGTAGACGCAGATGACATTCCCTGGTGTCCACCGCACTTGAGTCAATACACTCCTTCGGCCGATCTTGTTCAGAGTGTTACGGCCGATGTGTTTGCTGAGATTCGAAGTATTTCCTTTGAGGCAATGAAACCCCAAGTTCAGATTCAACACGTTCATAGTCTGGAGTGGCTGAAGAAGTATCAAGAATGTCTCGCGCCATCCATCCTTATTCAGAGTGAAGACCCAGCAATTCAGAGGAAGGCTCGCGAGATTGTCGGTACTCTGACGGATGAATGGGAGAAGGCCTTACGCATTGCCGATTGGATTCACAAGAATCTCTCCCAGGAGTATCGAGTTACTATTCCCTCCGCAGTTGAGATCCTGCAAGCGCTCAAAGGTGACTGCAACGAGCACAGCACCCTTTTTGCAGCACTCTGTCGCGCGGTGTCTCTGCCGACGAAGATATGTTCTGGTGTTGTCTATCTTGACGGATCCTTTGGCTACCATGCCTGGAACGAAGTGCTCCTTCCTCTGCCGGACGGAACTGAGGTGTGGATGCCGTTTGACACAACTTTCCATCAGAAGACTGTGGACGCCACGCATATCAAGCTCGCGGAAGGCGGTATGGATGAGCAGACTCTACTGGTAAGGGTCATTGGGAAACTTACCCTTGAAGTGCTCGAGTATGGATATGAATGATCGCAGAAGGTCGGTACACGCTCAAACAACCCTGTTGCTCCTCTGGGCAATGACTTTTCCACTTTTCTGCTCGGTTGTTTCTGCTGATCAGTACCGCCTTACATTACAGATTGAGGATGGGTCGTGGCGAGTGCTTGAATGCCATCGCCTTGCAGGAGAGGCAAAGGTGCCCAGAAATGGACGCCTGTTCACCGAGTACTACTGCATTGGCAGTGGTGGTCACGGTGAACCACTTCTTGCAACGGAAGTTTGTCTCCCCAAAGGGGTCTACTATGACGTTTCGGAAAAGAGTGCTCTACTCTCAGGAGGCGTCATCCCTCTCCAGACACCAATCTTCTCAGTCTCTGTGCCCGCGGTGGATGGTCTGCGCTGGCTCACATTCCACAGACAATCCAGCAAAGACGAACTCGAAGAGATTTCACTCGGTTCATCAGGCCAAATCACCGTCCCCAAGGGAGATCCGGTC
>JAKQFZ010000002.1 GCA_029558215.1 Candidatus Omnitrophota bacterium | reverse complement strand
CGCTGGAAAGAGATTCTCCGCAGCTTACCTTGGATCACTGGAATCCTCGTGATGTTTGCCATCGCTGTTCCCTGGCACCTGCTTGCAGAAAAGGAGAATCCTGGCTTTCTGAACTACTACATCATTGGTGAACACTTTATGCGGTTCATCCAACCCGAATGGAAAGGAGATCGCTATGCGACTCCACACGATATGCCACGTGGGACGATTCTTTTGTTTGCAGCCGCGGCGGCGCTGCCTTGGACAATTGTCCTTGGAGCCTGTATCGCGCGTTTCTGGAAGACCCGACAGCGCCTTAAGGTATTGATGAGCGACCCATGGCGATCCTATGTTGTGTTTTGGGCGCTGTCTCCGTTGATTCTCTTCACACTCTCAAGCAACATCATGATCACCTATGTGCTCCCCGGAATGCCTGCGTTTGCGATGCTGACCGCCATGGCGTTGCAGAGCCTCATGGTGAACTCGACGGCGCACCAGCGGCCATGGTATCTGAAAACGCAGACTCTGCTGGCATCGTCCGCTGTGGTTCCTGTCGGATTCATGATCATTGCTCTGACAATTCTTCCAGCACAGGGTATCGGTCGTTCACAGAAGAATATCATTGCTCGCTTTCGAGAGCTGACATTAGATACGCACGCCAACCTGGTCTACACATCCAAAATCCCCTTCTCCGCCGACTTCTATGCTCATGACTTTCCCGTAGATTTTTCTGAGTACTCCAGGCATGAACCTGAGAAGGTTCTCATGGAACTGCGTGATACGGACTTGGATTTCTTTGTTGTTAAGAGAAGTCATCTGGATGATTTGCCGCCTGAAGCACTCAGGCTGACTCAGCAGGTGGGCGAGTTTGGGAAATACACGCTCCGCCGGGAGCTGAAACCTGAAGAGATGAAGCAAGTGCTCTCCGCAAGCCCTGAGATCAGAGCGGTCTCGCCCACCTTCTCTGTTGACTAGACTTTGGAGAAAACGACTCTATGCGCCGCTCGCCTAAAAAGGTTGGATCCATTTCTCATAGGCGAGATCGCCGTTGAACTGGCAGGCGCTCTTCTCGTATCTGGTTCCGACTGCCATCGAGTAAATAAACCCGTTCATGTCTCCGACAAGAACCGTGTGCAGGATTTCATTCTTCGGATTCAGATGTACCGTCATGTCTATCTGACCATTCATTCCTGAGTAGTGAACCAGATCGCCAATTCGTTCTTCAGAAATAGGGATTTGTGTGATGAAGGAGTCCACCATACGCTGCGTGGCGCGAAAGGTGCCACCGGTAGGTCCAACCACTTTCTTGCCTTCATAGGTGATCTCTCGGTCATCGTAGGCAAGAACGCACAGTTGGTGGTTGGCT
>JAKQFZ010001104.1 GCA_029558215.1 Candidatus Omnitrophota bacterium | reverse complement strand
CGTTCTCCGTTGCCTATCCTCCCAATCCGGATCCAGCCAAGCGACCGGTCTGGTTGTTCTTTGATCAGCGTTTCGCCCACAGCTACATCCTGGACGGTTCCCGCGTTCCTTTCGATAGTGGCCGTGTTGTGGATTATCTTGCAGCGCGGGGTGATGTCCATCCTCATAAAATCGGCTGGATGGGCAGTTCCTCAACCGGGATTCCAGGCCTTGCTGTCGCCACGCAAGGCACGCGAAGACTGGCAGCCGTGGTTGCCTTTGTCAGCACGGGAGCCTATCGGCAGTGGTTCGAGACGTGGCATACCAATGGGCTCTGGAAGGGTGAGACACCGGAACTTTGGCCTGAGACACAGCAGCTGCTGGACAAGTATGATTCCATCTTGCACGTGAGCAAAATGTACCCTACCGCTATTTTGATGGTCAGTGGAGGAGCCGATACGGTTGTGGATCCGAAAACAGCACAGGCCTTCGTCGAGGCGGCACGGCCTTACTACACCTCCGAACCCGACCGGCTTCGGTTGGTCATCTATGACGGTTTTGGGCATAACCTGCCCATAGACATTGTGCAGATGTATATCGAGCATTGGTTTCACCGATACATGCACCCAACAGAGGAACCGCCACAACCGGCAGTTCCACCCGCTGATCTTCAGGAGAGTGTGACGCGAACGCAGATTAACGCGACGGATCACAAGGCTATCATCGGCGCCCATTGATGCAGGACGGTCAGGCGTACGGACTCGTGATCCTGAAGGGGAAAGAAGAGTATCTACGATGGAGACCACAGGACTGCGGATGATTCTCAAGAATCTTGAGGGCGTTCCTCAACACCCATTGCCCGAGGGCTTCTCTTTGAGATTCTACAAACCAGCAGATGAACAGGCATGGGTAAACATTCACAAGGCAGCAGACAGCACAATCGAGTACTCCGTGGATCTATTCAGGAAGGAGTTTCCTGGAGAGAGCGCACTGCTGGAGGAAAGACAGTACTATCTTTGTGACAAAATCGGGACACCGATAGGCACTGCCACAGCATGGTTCCATTCAGACTATTTCGGCTTGGACTACGGCTTGGTGCATTGGGTAGCCATTGTTCCTGAGTATCAGGGCAAAGGGCTTTCAAAGCCTTTAATGAGCGCTGTTTGCATGAGGTTGAAGGAGCTCGGACACAGTCGAGCCAGGTTGGCGACCTCAACTGCGCGGCTGCCTGCGGTGAATCTCTATCTGAAACTTGGATTCGTGCCGGATATACAGAATGAGAAAGATGTGACTGCGTGGCGGTTTGTGATGAGCCAGCTGCATCGAGATCGTCTTGAATGTCTTATGCTGGGTCAGTAGCGGGTTCCAGATGTTTGAACACTTTTACAGGAGCAGTTGAGATGATCATTGATGTGGCGTTTTGCGGCGTGAAATCTGTGGCGTTGGTGTTGTTGTTCGTTGTGTTTCCCACAACTGCGATGGCAAAAGACGTTCGGCACTATCGGAATCCGCTGGACGTCTTTGTTGCGGATCCTCAGATACTCAAGGATGGGGACACTTTCTATCTCTATGGCACTACGGACTCTCCTAACGGTATTGAGGTTCACACATCCAAGGATCTGGTTCATTGGCGACGTTACGGCCACTGCTACAAAAAGACCAAGACTTCCTGGGGACAGGACTGTTTCTGGGCACCTGAAGTGATCAAGGCTGGCGAAACCTATTATCTCTTCTATACCGCGTTCAGTCCCGTTCATGGAGTCAGAAACATCTGTGTGGCCACGAGCGATTCGGCTTTGGGACCCTTTCTCGATGTCAAGACTCCGGTGTTGCCTGTCGAGAGAGGATTCATTGACGGCCATCCGTTTTTCGATCCGGTCAGTGGACGACATTATCTCTACGCTCTTGAGGAGAATCTTCGTCCCCCACAGCTGGTTGTGGCACGCCTTTCGGAAGATCTGACCAGGATTGATTCTGAGATCACGCTCTGCTTCGAACCCTCGCAGCCTTGGGAGTACGGTTGGGTGGAAGGCGCGTTTGTTATCTATCACAAATCCGCTTACTACATGACCTACTCAGGCTGTGGCTACCAGTCTCCCAACTACGCTGTGGGTTACGCCACTGCGCCAAGTCCGACGGGACCGTGGACAAAGTATGAGGGCAATCCCGTGCTTGCCAAGTCAGCTGCTGTTTCCGGACCGGGACACAACTCCCTGGTACTTTCTCCCGATGGTCGGGAACTGTTCATCGTTTACCATCGCCATCTGACTTTCTTTGGTGGATGGCAGCGGGAACTGGCCATTGATCGAGTCCTGTTTCGACCGAATCGAGGTTGTTTGGATACTCTCACAATTCCCGGAGCGCCCACCCATGATCTGCAGCCCTTGCCTTCAGGGAGCCGACCTCATCGGGTTGGCTGCTCGGATGATTTTGAGGGTTTGGATCTGGACTGGAGTCGTTGGACGGTTTTTGGTGAAGACAGCCAGAAGTGGCGACTCGAAAACGGTTGTCTCTGTATCGAGACCCAGAATGGCGACGTCTATCGGGAACGTGTGGATGGGCGCAATATCTTTCTCCAGTATGCGCCCCCGGGGGATTTCTGTGTCAGCACGAAAGTGGAGTTTGAACCTGAGAAGAATGTGGAGCAAGCCATCCTCACCATCTGGCAGGATCAGAGCAACTATCTCAAACTGGCGTGTGTGATGGTAGACTCAAAGTGTTTTGAAGCCGCGCGAGAGATTGGTGGTCATTTTGACTCCGTGTTGGTTCCTAACCCGTTGGGAAGCACATTTCATATGCAAATACGGAAGAAAGGGACACACTACACCTACTCCTACAGTGCGGATGGCGTGGAATGGACGGAGATTGGTTCCGGTTTCGACGCAACCCTTCAGAATATCAAGTTCGGCATTGGTGCGATGTCTCCGCCCGAGGGCGCAACTCGACTTGCAAGATTTCACCAACTGGAAATCGAGTCATCGAAGCAATCGGGCAAAAAGTCGCTTCTTCCTTGGAAACGCAATTGAGGAGGTGTGATATGGCTTACTTTTTGGGTATCCTGATGGTTTTCTTTTTCGCGTCTGGTTCACTCGCAACGGAGACCAACCCCAAGGATCTCGAGGGTGTCATCTCCGTCAGAGCGCATGGAGTGGTTGCCGATGGTACCACCGATGACACTGCTGCTCTGCAGAGTGCTCTGGACGAGGCTGGCAAGACGGGTGGCCGGGTGTATCTTCCTCCGGCGCAATATCTCATCAAAGGAAGCCTGAAAGTTCCCGAGGGAGTGACTGTCATGGGGGTGGCCTGCTCCCCGCACTATAGCACCCCGCTTATCGGTACTGTCATCCTTGCCACGGGGGGACGGGATGACGAAAACGCTTCGGCACTCTTCGAAATGCCTGGCTCCACCATGGTGACAGGTCTGACCATCTACTACCCAGAGCAGAAGGCAGCGGATATTCGTCCCTATCCTTGGACTTTTCACATGTATGGCCATGATACAACTATCGAGAATGTCACTCTGGTCAATAGCTACAATGGAATCAGGGTGGGGCCCGAGGGAAACGTCCGCCACCGAATCAGGAGCGTCTACGGATGTGTCTTGCGCCGAGGCCTGCTTGTGGATGCCTGTACCGACATCGGTCGCGTGGATAACGTTCAATTTCATGGGCATTGGTGGTGGATGAAGGAACTGGGGGGCGACTATGAACTTGTGAACAACTATATGATCCAGAATCTGGAAGCATTCATCTTTGGCCGCACAGACTGGGAGTATGTGACCAACACCTTTGTTTTTCCTGTCAACGTTGGCTATCGCTTTATTCAGACCCCGTCAGGTTCGTGCAATGGTCATTTCTGCGGAATCGGAGCGGATTACGCGCAGCGCTGCATTGTGGTGGACCAGATTCAGCACATGGGCTTGCTCATCACAAATGGTCAGTTTGTCGCTTTTGCCGGTGAGAATCCCATCGAGATTGAGATTAATGAGACGTGTACTGGACAGATTCGGTTGGTCAACTGTGCATTTTGGGGCCCATCGGTACAGAATGTTGTCTCCAGAGGACAGAGTTTTCTTTCCCTTTCCGACTGCTTTCTGAGCAGTGATCGTGCAGAAGTCGGCCCACTCGTTGAAGTGGCAAGTGGCAAGATTCAGATTCGTGGGTGCAGTTTTGCGGGTGCCAAATCCAAGTGTATTGCTTTGAGAAAGGGAGTCAGGCATGCCATCGTCACAGAGAACAACGCAGTAGAGGGTGTCAGCATCATCAACGAGATCGGTCGAAAAGCCATCATCCGAAACAATGAGCCACCAGCCAGCAAGGACAAGTAGAGCCGTCTCACTCAATGGATTTGAGCTCTGAGCAAGCATATCCGTCACAGATGGTCTGAACTTGTCCCTTTGTGTCTTTCGCTCACGCTGAACGACGACGGTGCCGGAGAGCACTGACTTATCTCCGATGTGGCCTTGTTGCGCACACTGAAAACTGCTACATTCGCCCAGATTTGCCCCACCATCCAGGTCTTGGTGGAATTCTTCAGTGCAGATTGAAAAGAGTACGATGACGCAAAGAGCCTGCAATAACACAAAGAACCGAGTACCGGATTCATTGATGAATCTGGCACAAGGCCGGACGGATCTGGCTTGGTATCAGGCCGAAACCGGACACATTCTGGTTCTGGGAACATTGGATCCTGGACTGCTTGACTATGTCTACCGATTCGCTCCTGAGATTCGATCGGACATTGAGCTGTTGAGACGGAGCGAGAACCTCGTTCTCGACATCAAGACATGTTCCGCGTGGCGTGGGGGGGAGAGCGTTCAGAAGATCGAGCCCCTCGAATGTGTTGAACTGATAGCGAATCTCAGCGTCATCGCGTCGTTTCCCAAAAAGTGCCTTTCGGCAGATGATCTTGCGGCACCCTACGTATCCGTGATTCTGGGAGCTGGGAAGGGTTCCCGCATGGCTAACGATGACAGCCAGAAAGTATGCACTTACATCGGCACCCGAAGTGCGACGGAACGGGCATTGGAGATCTATCGCCGAACTGGATTCACCCGAAACATTCTGGTTGTTGGTCACGGAAGCGTCAAGGTCGTCAAGCATATCTCCGAAGTATGCCCCGATACGACCTTCGTTCTGCAAGCGAGACTTCTGGGAACAGGACACGCTGCCCAGCAGGCGATGTATCTTCTCGAAGAGCAGGGCTTCAAGGGTGATGTCCTCGTTGTGGCCGGTGATAAGGTTATTGATCCTGCCGCACTGCAGCTGCTGCGGCAGGAATTTGAGGCAAGTGGCGCGGACTTGATGGCTCTCTGTACTGCGAAGAGTCGCTGGCCGAACTCAGGTCGAATTCTCCTGAACCCTGAAGGAACGATCGAGGCAATTATTGAGACGATGGACATCAAGAAGATGAAGATCGTGTCGTCTCTCCTTGAGCAAACAGAGTCTGGTGGCCAACTTGATCCGCAGACAGTTCGAGACTGGATTTGGAAAGAAGTTCCCAATGAGAAGAAAAGAAGAAAGGCTTTCCCGCACGCTTTTCTAGACCGATTGCAGAAGGTTGAGCCCCTCGATCGAGAGGAGTTGGCATCGTTCATCAATCCGACAGACGCCTTCTTTGAATACCGAACCACTGACGGGAACGTCGTTCGCCTGACGGGCGATCAGATCGAACAGTCCGCGCGTGTGGTCAATGTTTCCGTCTATCTTTTCAAGTCGGATGCGTTCTATTTTGCCGTCAAGAGGATCACCAACAACAACGCTCAGATGGAGTACTATCTGACGGACATTTTTGAGATTCTCTGCAAAGCCCGATGCGAAAAGGGGATGAGGCAGTTCAAGGTGCTTCCCTTGGAACTTGAGGACACGGAACAGGTTCTCGGTTTCAACACGGAGCAGGAACTCAAGGATATTCTGATCTACCTTCGAAGCAAGATGGTGGCACAGCTTCGGCAGCGAGGGGTTCTTGTTGATGAAACTGCTGAAAAGTCTGATGTGTTCTGGGTGGATGACCTTGATTCCATTGAAAAGATCGGTTCGGGAACACGCATTCTGGGCGATGCGGTAGTTGATCTCGGTCCGGATCCAAATCATCGCATCGGTGCCAACTGTGTCATCGACAATGCGCGGGTCTATCGCGAGACGATTCCGGACGGAACCGTCCGCCGAGGTTAGAGAGCACCCAGGTTCCCGGTCTCAAAGATGCTTCCTGGGAGAGAGATGGATGAGTTTCTCGCTTACCAGACTTTCATCGGGTACGGTGTTGCGCCATCTCTTTCGCGTTCCGGGGACTTCCCTGTCACTCCCTGTCTACTTTCTCTCCGGAACCAGTCCCGGTGCCACTTTGTTGGTCCATGCAGCGCTCCATGGCAGTGAGGTCGTTGGCGTTGAAGTCATCCATCGGCTGCTCGAGACACTCGCGCCACGAGACATCAGTGGCAGAGTCATCCTTGTTCCCGTTGTCAACATTCCAGCCTTTGAGGAAGGCAGGCGATGCTTTTCCCAAACCAATCAAGACTTGAACAGAGTCTTTCCAGGGCGCTCCAACGGAACGTTGACCGAGCGCATCGCGCATTTGTATTTTCACAAGCTTGTTCGGTGCAGTGATGCCATTGTTGATCTTCATTCGACTGAGTCGCCCGTCTTGATGCTTCCACATGTGCGACAGCGTGTGTTGCAACCGACACAAGCCCATCGGGATCTCATGCGAGCGACAGGGCTGTCCGCGCTATGGATTGGCCCTGGAGTCCTTGGGATGCTTCAGGTGCAAGCAGCGGGTATTGGCAAACCGTGTGTGACGGTTGAGATCGGCTCCACGGCTGACGTTCGGGAGCAGGATGTGAAGACGGGGATACGAGTTGTGCGGAATGTGCTGAAGTTTCTGAAGATGATACCGGGACGTACCTCTCTGGCCAAGAGGGACATTGTGGTGCAAAACACGGTGCCTTGGTATGGAAGCACAAACACAGGGCTTTTCCGAGTCGCCGTCCAACTCGGCCAGTCAGTTGAGAAGGGCGAGTTGCTGGCAACCATTTTTGAGCCTGTGGCATCGCGGACAATTGAGTTGAAGGCTTCGTATGCAGGCACCGTCTTTGGAGTCCAACAAAGCCCCCAGGTGCGCCGAGGAGAGCAACTCATCCTGGTCGCTCCCGAATAAGCACTGGAAAGTTGACAAAGGGAAATTGCTTTACTAGATTACAACTGCCTTGGGGAGTCCAATGGTTCTCCACGGGGAAAAGACAGCAGAGTACTTACTTCTAAAGACGAGGAGGCAGATGATGAAAGCAGTAGTAGATCAGGACAGCTGCACCGGTTGTGGGATTTGTGTTGACACATGTCCGGACGTTTTTGAGATTGATGGAGACACGGCGACAGTTACCGCGGATCCGGTTCCTGAGGAGTTTGAGGCCGACGTTCGACAGGCTGCCGAGGATTGTCCCGTCGAGGCAATCTCGGTCGAATGATTTCATTGCACGGCCACTCTCTTGGGAGTGGTCGCAGAGATGGCAAACTATGGGGGCGCCTGCGAGATGTCCTTCAAGCGGTCGCCCCTCTGAATATAGGGTGTAGATTGTCGAGTGGTGCAGGCTTTCCGGCATGTTCTCCTTGGACAGCGGATAGTGCATAAGGCCAAACACCTCCTCTTCTGTCAAGAGGGTTGGTGAAAAAACCGCGCCACAAGGAGACTGACAGAATTTTAGTCATCCTCAAGCCAGTCTATCCGAAGGACGAATCCTCAGCTGCCGACGGTCTGCTCAGGGAATGTCACGTGTTCGAAAGCGGCTGGAGCACTATTCAATGACCCAATCCGAGAAGATATTTGAGCGCGCCAAGCGTGTGCTTGTCGGTGGCGTCAACTCACCGGTTCGAGCGTTTCGCTCTGTTGGTGGAGAACCTCTCGTCTTTGCATCTGGTTCCGGCTCCAGACTCACGGACGTGGATGGAAACGAGTACATTGACTACGTTGGTTCGTGGGGGCCGCTCATTCTTGGACACGCCGATCCAGAGGTTGTGCAAGCCCTGACTCGGGTGGTACCCAAAGGAACGAGTTTTGGGGCTACAGCGGAAATCGAAATCCTGCTGGCCGAACGTGTTCAGCAGTTCTTCCCAGGCATTGAGAAAATCCGTATGGTCAACTCCGGCACCGAAGCCACGATGGGTGCAGTTCGAGCCGCGCGAGGCTTCACTGGTCGCGAGCTTCGCCACGTAGCCCCCCTCGGCGGTGCTCACCACGCGCTCCCCCGACAAGACGGCGA
>JAKQFZ010001091.1 GCA_029558215.1 Candidatus Omnitrophota bacterium | reverse complement strand
ACTGGGTCCTCCCAGCCCCACACGGACTCTCTGAAACTGATCTGTTCCGAGCGTCTCAATAATGGACTTGATTCCGTTGTGCCCTCCCGCACTTCCTTTGGCACGGAGCCTCAGGGTGCCGAGAGGCAGATTCAAGTCGTCGTAAACCACCGTGAACTGGTCCGGTTCCAGTTTGTAATGGGAGATCATTCCCTTTACAGCCTTTCCGGACTCGTTCATATATGTCAGAGGCTTGGCGAGAACAACAGGACCAGCCTCATCCCAGTAACTCTCCGACACGGCGCAGGACACAGCCGAACGAGTCTTGGGTTGGCTCCCCAGTTTTCTGGCAAGAGCATCAACAACCCAATAGCCAACATTGTGCCTGGTTCGGGAATAGCCCCTCCCGGGGTTACCCAACCCAATGACCGCTTGAAGCTTTTGCCCCTCAGTCTGCACGTGTTGTCCTGCCACCTTTGAGGGCTATTCCTTGGCTTGCTCTTCGGTCTTGCCCTCTTCGGCGGTCGCACCTTCAGCAGGCGCGGCTTCAGCCACGGGCTCCGCGACCACAGTCGGTGCGGCGACAGTGGCAATCGTCTGTTCCTGACTGGTCTTGATGGTCACGCGCTCGGGAGCAGTGATATCCCGCACATGGATGCTCTGCCCAATTGTCAGACTGCTGATATCCACTTCGACGAAGTTCGGGACATCCAAGGGCAGACATTCCACCTCAAGTGTACGGATGATATGCTCAAGCACACCGCCGGATTTGACGCCGATACTCGTTCCGAGAAAGTGGATCGGGATTTCCGCATGAATCGGCTCATCCAGCGAGATACGCTGAAAATCAACATGGATGATTTTCTCGGTCACAGGGTCATACTGGACATCTCGAACGATTGATATCTGTTCGTTCTGAGAACTGTCTTGTCCCGCGACCAGGATCTTCACGACCGTGTTTCCGGCACCTTCTCCGTGAACCAGATTATACAGTTCCTTCCTGGACACACTGAGATTGAGGTTGTCCTGTCCCCTGCCATAGAGAACGCCAGGGACGCGGCCATCAGCGCGCAGGCGATGCGATGAGCCTTTGCCGATGCCGTTTCGAATTTCCACATTCAGATCGACTTGCTGCATTTTCCTACTCTCACTCCTTGTCTGTTCGGCTTCAGAATCCGACTCAGATCTTTCTGGGACGGCGGCACCGCTTCCCAAACCGGGGGACTAGTCCCCGACTGATTTCTCCTGCATATCCAGAAAGAGCCTTCCGACAGAGGTCTCCTCGTGAATGCTCTTTATTGCCTCTGCAAGCAGAGGTGCCACGGTTTTGACCTGGATTTTCGGACTCACCTTGTTCCCAAGAGGAATGGTGTCTGTGACAACCAATTGGCGCATCGGTGAGTTTTCCAGTTTCTCGACGGCGCTGCCACTGAGCACGGGGTGCGTGCAGCAGGCATAGACGTCTATTGCGCCCGCTTCCATGAGTGCTCCCGCCGCGGCGGCCAGAGTGCCGCCGGTGTCCACCAGGTCATCGGTAATGATGGCGTGTTTGCCGCGAACCTCGCCGACGACGTGCATCGCTTCGGCAACGTTTGGCTTGGGTCTCCGTTTGTCAATGATCGCAATGGGAGCGTCCAAAGTTTTGGCGTAGGCTCTTGCCCGTTTGACGCTTCCGGTATCCGGTGAAACCACCACCAGGTCAGCAGAGTTGAACCCGAGTGAATGGAGAAACTGCACGAAGACTGGAGCAGCGAAGATATGATCGACCGGAATATCGAAGAAGCCCTGGATTTGTCCAGTGTGCATGTCAATGGTGAGGACTCGATCGGCACCGGCCGTTGTGATTAAGTTGGCGACGAGTTTTGCTGTGATCGGAACTCGTGGACGGTCTTTTCTATCCTGTCGTGCATATCCGTAATAGGGCAACACCGCGGTGATGCGCTTGGCGGAAGCGCGTCGAACCGCATCAATCATAATGAGCAGTTCCATCAGGTTGTCGTTGGTCGGGCCACAGGTTGGCTGAACAATGAAGAGGTCTGCTCCTCGGACGTTCTCGAGAATCTGCACCGAAGTCTCACCGTCGGAGAACCGGATGGCGTTGACTCTTGTCGGCGCGATGCCGATGTGCTGACAAATGCTCTCCGTC
>JAKQFZ010001074.1 GCA_029558215.1 Candidatus Omnitrophota bacterium | reverse complement strand
GCCGCATCGTCGATTTCATCAATGCGCTCGAGATCGCCAATGCCGCTGGAGATCGGGACGAGGTCGGGCGCACGCTCGACGATCTGGTCGATTACACGGTGTCGCATTTCGCCTTCGAGGAAAGCCTGCAGGGGCGTTCTGCCATTCATGTTTCGGCCTTGATGCGATCTTTCTTGATTGTATGAATCCAGGAAGTAACCGCCCCATGAACCGCAACTTGTAGCCGGTGTTGAGGTTTCAGTATTCTGCTCCCATCACAGAAAAGGGAGCTGAACATGTCACCGGCCCAAAAATGGAATACGCATATCGATCATCAGGCACAATCGGGGATGACGCAGGTTGAGTATTATCGG
The DNA here is from genome assembly GCA_029558215.1 of Candidatus Omnitrophota bacterium. Lineage (GTDB taxonomy): Bacteria > Hinthialibacterota > Hinthialibacteria > JAKQFZ01 > JAKQFZ01 > JAKQFZ01. The sequence goes on along the minus strand of JAKQFZ010001074.1, from coordinate 2,048 downwards.
AAGAACAATCTCCACCCTGTATCATTTTCCCAGTGGAAACGACGTCTGAGGGAGCAGCCCCAACAGTCCGGCTTTGTCGCATTGGATTTGCCACCAGTTGCTTCGATCCAAACATCCACAGACAAAACATTTCGGGTGTGTCTCGCGAATGGTCTGGAGCTTGTTCTTCCCATGAACATTGGCCAGCAGCAGCTTGTCACGTTCATATCTGCACTCAAGGGCCTGTGATGTTCCGCATCGACGAAAAAGAGAATCCGCAAATCTTTATTCGACCCGGCATGACCGACATGCGTAAGGCGATCAACGGACTCTCCATGCTTGTCCAGGAGGAGATCGGTCACAATCCGTTCAATGGGAATTACTATGCCTTTTGCAGCCGCAATAGACGGCTCATCAAGATTCTCTACTGGGATGCCAACGGGTTCTGCTTGTGGCATAAGCGTTTGGAGGAGGACAAGTTTCCATGGCCAAGGGATGCTGCCTCGGTCAAGGAACTTTCGATGGAACAGCTCTCTTGGTTGTTGCATGGTCTGGACTTTCGGAAAGCGTACAGCGGGAAAAAATATTCAGCCACAGGATAGAAAAGACTATTAATCCTGCTGTGTATATGCTATCGTGTTTTCATGATTGATATACAGTCTCTTCCAGATGATGTGGCTTCTCTCAAGAAAGTCATTTACGATATCCATAACGCACATCAAATTGAGAAACAGCAGTTGATGCAACGACTGACGTTTCTTGACGAGCAAAACCGTCTCTACCGTGATCAGCTCTTTGGTCGCAAGAGTGAGAAGACGCGGCCAGACAACGATCCGAACCAGCCATCCCTCTTTGACGAACTGGAAGAAACATGCAAGGAAGAGCTGGACTCCGAAGAAGTGACGACCGTTGTGCACAGTCACACCAGAACCCGTGGGCACCGCAAACCACTTCCGGATTCACTTCCTCGCCGTGATGTCATCCATGATCTTTCAGATGAAGAAAAGCAGTGTGCCTGTGGGCATGTCATGGAGAAGATCGGGGAAGAGGTCAGTGAAAAACTGCACTACATCCCGGCTACGGTTGAAGTGGAACGCCATATTCGATGTAAATATGCATGCAAACATTGTGAAGGAACGGAGAGCGAGGGCATCCATCCGACAGTCAAGATTGCAGCACCGGAACCGGCACTGATTCCAAAAAGTTTTGCTACCGCCGGACTTTTGGCTTGGATACTGACAGCGAAGTTTGATGATGCCATGCCGTTCTACCGGCAGGAAAAGCAGTTTTCCAGGATCGGGGTGGAGCTTTCACGAACGACCATGTGTCGTTGGTCTCAGCAGGTCTACGCGCAACTTGTTCCGCTTCTCGAAATCATGAAAACGTACCTTCGCGCTGGGCCACTTATCGGTTTGGATGAAACGACTGTTCAAGTGCATGGAGAACAGGGTCGAGAGAACACGAGTACATCATACATGTGGGTGGCTCGCGGGGGCCCGCCCGAGAAAACAATTCTCTGGTTTCAATACGATCCGGGACGAAGCGGCCGGGTTGCCGAATCGATCATCGGAGACTATCAGGGCAATGTACAGACTGACGGGTATGCGGGATACAACTTCCTGGATTCCAGAGAAGGCATCCGGCATGCAGCCTGCTGGGCGCATGTCAGGCGAAAGTTCGACGAAGCGGCTCGTGCAGCAAAGAAAGCCGTCAGTGCCAAGATGGCGTTGAACATCATCGGTAAACTGTATCGTATCGAAGACGAGATCCGCGATATGGATGCCGCTGCCAGACAAAATGCTCGGCAGGAGAAGTCGCGTCCTGTGGCCGAGGAGTTTTTCATGTGGCTTGAGAAGAAAACGCTGGAGGTTAATCCGGAGAGTTTGATGGGCAAGGCCGTCTCGTATGCCTTCAAGCAAAAAACCAGACTGCTGCAATTCTTGAATGATGGTCATATCTTGCTCGACAATAACCTGGTGGAGAATGCCATTCGTCCTTTTGTGGTCGGTAGAAAGAACTGGCTCTTCTCCGGGAGCCCAGAGGGCGCGGAAGCAAGTGCCGGGCTGTAC
>JAKQFZ010001073.1 GCA_029558215.1 Candidatus Omnitrophota bacterium | reverse complement strand
GCCGCATCGTCGCTAAAGATGATCTCCACATCGAACGGACCGTCCCGCCACAGCCCAAAGGACGAGCCGATGATCTCATCGGGCTTGATCTCTTTGTCTGGAAAGGGGATCTTCACGGCCTTGTCCGATTCGTCATCTAGTATCTCCACATTCTCGATTCTGGAGACATCAAATAACGCGGGCTCCCCGTCAACATGCTTGTCGATCCAACCGTAGAGGTACAACCGACCGGCATTGGACAGTATTGCAAATGGTGCCACGACGTAGTCGTTGGAAGTTCCGTCGCTTTTCTGATAGCGAAAACCGACCCAGACCTGTTCCACGATGCCGCTCTCCAAAAAACCAAGTTCGTCGCGTTTGAACTCCACATTTGGACGAAAGCGGTTCAGTGGTACATAGAGGCAACCAACGCGCCTCATCTGCTGTGAGAAGTCTGGTGGGAAATACCGTTCGATCTTGTCGGAAACCGATTCCAGTAGCGTCTTGTTCCGTGGAAGCACTTCCCGCGCCGCGAGAGCGACACAGTAAGCCAACAGGATCGATTCGTCCTGGGTCAAACACACTTGGTCTGCAGGTTTTCTTCTCTCTAAGCGGTAGCGTTTCTCGATGCCCGATTCAAAGGGCGTTCCTTCGTCGAGTTCATAGCCGGCGCGTCGGATGGTGTCCAGATCCCTGAGGATGGTGCGTTCAGTCACGCCATACTTTTCGGCGAGTTCCTTCTTGGTGTGCTGCCTGGCTGCCAGGTCTTGGATGAGGTTCAGCACCCGCGTGATTTTGTCTCCGTAATCCATGTTGAGCGCCTCCAGTACGGCTCGGTTCGAGGGTCTCCGCAAGCGTAGAATCATCGGACTTCTCAGCCCCGATTTGCTCTTTAGATGGTTTCGAATTCGAACTGATTTGTCAAGCATGACAACTCCTGGGTGTCTTGGCTTCACAAAACACCAGGACGAAATGAGACTGCGTCAAACACATCCTTACACAGAGGTCTGACGAAACTTGTCATAGCTGGGATACTGGTGAACTGTTGAGGGCAATGCCTCGCACAAAGTGATGTTTCATTCCCTCGTCCGGCAGAGTTCCATCCGAACAAGGTCTTCTACTTTGAAGCGTGGCAACCCCATGCTCTTGCTGATTCGACATCAGGCAGGGTTCTTGATTCGTAGCCGCCCCAAACATCTTCCAAGATGTGAAAAACGTTGTCCAAGCCGCTCGTATCGCTTCTCCTCGGAATGATCGCGATCTTCTGGTTGGGGTTCTTCTCTGCCGCCGCCGCATCCTGAATCGCGAACCCCCGCATTTGATCCATGGAGAAGTCAACGCCCTCAATTCGTGAGAAGTCCCATATCTGATAGATCCATTGTACGAATGAAGAATCTGCCATCAGTTGTTCATTCAGGTCATGAATCTCTTCCCCCCGAACAAAGCCGTGAAGCGTGATCAAGACGCCTTGATCATTGGGTTCTCTGGCAATCTCATGTGGCATGATGGCACCCTCCTAAGGCGTTGCCAGGGCCTCTGATGAGTTCTCCGTGAGACATACAACACACAGTGTACGCGGCTGCCAAGTGCACCGTCAACAACAGAATCAAACGAGATCTACGGGGCACGCCACTTGGCTATGTCCGCCGCAGAGTCCCGATACCATTGCTCAAAGGCCTCAGAGACGGGGATCCCGTAGAAGGCCAGAGCCATCCTTGGATCTGTGAGAGAAGGATTCCCTGTCGGATTGGAGGCGATCAAGGTGGACGCGAAACCTGCGACACGATTCCGGTCTTCCTGCTGCTTGCAGGCAACGAGAACACGACGGTAGCACGGCTCGGCGTTGTCTAGAGCATAATACCCTTTATTGTAGGCGGCCAGAATGCGCTCCAACCTGCTGTAGTGTTCCAGATTTGCTTCGAGCATCGTTCGCAGCACCATCATGGAGAACCACCGGGCGAAATACCCATTCGGAATGGCAACGGTCGAGGCACCAAACGTTTCAAGCGTTTCTTGCGTCTGCGCAAAATCGGGGAGACCGTTCTGAATGTGCTCCATCAGAAATGCATTTTCCTGCCCGCGTATCCGAACGGCGAAATCCGCCAGAAGGCGTTCCGCCGATGCCACCCGATCATCGTGGAAAGGACAGGCCAGAATGACCGCACGTTTGGCAACCCGCCATAGCTCGCAAAGAAAACCTTCTCGTTGTGAGGCAGGCACATGTTCCAAGACATCCACCGAGGAGACAATTTCAAACGATGCATCTCCAAACGGCAGGCGCTCACCCTCGCTCCTGACATGTCCCACCACGTCATAGGCACGTCTGTCCAATGGAGTTACCTGATGCTCTGGCAGAAACAGAGTCAGCGTCCCGCGTCCGCCTCCGACGTCAAGAACGCTCGTCCTGTTCTGTTTGGCAAGGCACTTAACAACATCTGCGACCACACGATGCCTCTGGTATTGATCGCAAGGCAGACGAAGGAGAAATCGGTCATTGGGATAGGAGACTCCATCCGCTTGAACCTTGAGTATCTTGACTTGGGTGCCATCCGACGGCAGAATCTGGATGCCATGTCCCCCAGGAGTCAGGATGATCTCCTTCACGCAGAGAGGCGTCTTCCCTCCCAGAGTGAAGCCCTGAAGGTAACAGAAGTCCAGGTGGACTTTCAGTGTTGAATCCGGAATATCTGCCTCTGCGTCAATCTCAAGTCGGAGCGAGACGGGCTCACTGGTTCGGTTTATGGCGTACAGTGTTCCCAGCCCGGACGATGCCAAAGATCCGTCTGCCAGTGTCCAACCGCTATGCGGAGCAAGAAGAACCTTGTCGGCGATCCCCTCTGAGATCTCCAACACCTGCTGAAAAGGCTTTTTTTCAGGACTACTGCCTGGCACGGGAGAACCTCTTCTCCCCGCGAGGATGGTCACGACTCCATCCGTATCGAAGTCCAGTGTGATTGAGCTGAAGCCCTTCTTTTGGCATTGAGAGACCCAGAGCGAGATCGGATAGACCGAAGAACCAAGATTCGGCATGACCTCCAGTCCGTTACAGGGGGTCGGATCCTTTGCCGTGACGAGGATATTTCGGGCTCTGCAGTCAACCGCCTTCTCCACGATTCGAGTTGGGTCGGGAAGATAGTGTGCTGGTTCCACCCAGCCGACAACAGTCTCCTGTCTTGATGAAGGGACGTCTTTGAGCGGCATCTCTTGAACCACCAACACCCCTTCAGCGGTGCTCAAGTCAATCCATTGGGAGCAGCCAAGATTCTGTCGTGCAAACTGCTGCCACTTCTCTGTCAGTAAGGCTCTTTGGGAAGGTTCCTGTGGAGTTCCGGAGAGAGTCTGCTTAATGCGTTCGAGTATTTTTCTGAGCATGTTCAAACGACCTCTGTTGATGAATGCTGTCCGGCCTGATGAGAGTATCCCGCGGGCACAGTGAATGCAAGATGAATGTGAATGCGCTGTTTCAGATACTCGCTTGATTACGAATTCATCTCTCGGTATAGTCTGAGAACCGGTGATATTTCAGGAACTTCACGGCCGGTGGAGAAATTTTGAAAACGGAACAGAAACTGTCCATCATCATCCCCATCCACAACGAGATCGATCTGATTGCCGAAGTGCTTGGGCGTGTCCGTGCCGTAGAATACAAGCCCAAGGAACTGATCCTTGTGGATGATATGTCCAACGACGGCACTCGAGAGTATCTCCAGTCCGAGGAGAACAATCCGAACACAACGGTTCTCTATCATGAGAAGAACTTCGGCAAGGGTATGGCCATCCGAACAGGCTTGGCCGTCGCGACTGGCGAGATCATCATCGTTCAAGACGCCGATATGGAGTACAATCCGGACGACATTCTCAAAGTCATTCAGCCAATACTGGATGGCAAAACGGAAGTCTGTTACGGCTCCCGTTTTCTCGGAAGCATTGAACGGATGCGCCTGCCCAACTGGGTGGCCAACCGGATTCTAGCCTTGATGGTTCGAGTTCTCTATGGCGCAAAAATCACCGACGAGGCAACCGCCTACAAAGCCTTTCGGCAGAAAGTCATCCGTCAGGTGGAACTGGACTGCATGGGGTTTGAGTTCTGTCCTGAAGTCACGGCAAAGGTTCTGAAGTTGGGTTATCGAATTCAGGAAGTCCCCGTTACTTTTCGCGCTCGTACATTCAACGAAGGCAAAAAGATTGGCTGGCGTGATTTCTTCGTCGCGGTCTGGACGTTGCTGAAGTACCGTTTCGTGTGAAGCCAGGGATATGGATACTTTTGTTGTCTTGGGAGCAGGTCTCGCCGGACTGAATGCTGCACTGCATCTTTCAGAAAGCACGGATAAACGTGTCATCGTGCTCGAAAGAGAGCCCCGCGTTGGCGGACTGGCAGCGTCCCTGGAATGGAAGGGCGCACGGCTGGATTTGGGCCCTCATCGCATTTTCACGGAGATTCCCGAAATCCGACAACTCATCAACGATTTGGTTGGCGATGAACTCATCCAAGTCAAACGCTCCAGTCACATGTACTTGAACAATCGGTTCCTTGCCTACCCACCTCGCATTGGGCAGATGGCTCTTGCGCTTGGTCCGTCGAAGATGATTCGCTGGGGACTCAGTTATCTGGCTAGCCAGATTCCTCAAATACGGCGCACACCGACAGATGAGACCTACGAGACGTTCCTTTGTCGTCAGTTCGGAAGCGCACTCTACCAGGATTTCTTTCTTCCCTTCGCGCGAAAAGTCTGGGGGACTTCTCCTTCGAAACTCTCATCGGATATTGTCAAGACTCGGGTGGCATCCAAGTCGCTCCTTCACGCGCTTCTGGGGAAAACCGACAAGAAGGGCAGACCCAGTACCCTCCGAGAGTTCCCATATCCAAAACTGGGGATTGGCCGAATTGCAGAACGACTCAAAGAGCGCCTCGAAGCGCGTGGAGTCCGCATCATTCTGGAGTCAGAGCCAACGCTGATCAAGATGAGTTCAAAGGGAGAGGTGCTGCTCGCGTTTCAGGATAGACGGTCGGATCAGATGGTGACTGCAGAACTGAAGGGAGTTGTTTCCACGATACCC
>JAKQFZ010001072.1 GCA_029558215.1 Candidatus Omnitrophota bacterium | reverse complement strand
AGCTGCTGGAGATGGGTTCGAGAGGTTTCAACATTCTGTACTTGAATCGTTCGAGATTTCGGGAAGACACGCTGACCTTCGATGAAGCGGAAATGAACCGGGTTCTCAAAGTGCTTGAGGAAACGGTTCCCGAACTTCGTCGCCGAGGCTTGATGGACAAGGCCTATATCTACGGCTTTGATGAAGCGCCAAAGGATATGGCTCCTGCCATTCGCGATACGTTCACCCGAATCAAGTCACTTTATCCTGACTTGCGAATCATGACCACCGCCTATGATGAGACCTGGGGTAAGGCAACAGGGTTGGAAGACTGTGTGGATATTTGGGTTCCTCTGACTCCCAAGTACAATCTGGCCGATGCAAAGAGACTCCGTGCTGCAGGAAAGGATATGTGGTGGTATATCTGTATCGGCCCTCGTCGTCCCCATGCCAACTGGTTTATCGAGTACGACGCCATCGAACCCAGGCTACTCACTGGAGCCATGAGCGCCAAGTATGATGTGCCAGGCTTTCTCTACTACAACACAGCACGTTGGCCAACGATCACGAAACCCATTGATAGGGGTCCCTACACAAACTGGGATCCGGCGAGTTACAAAATCAACAACGGCGACGGAAGCCTTTTCTGCGCGGGCCCCGACGGTCCCATCCAGACCATCCGAGTCAAGAACATTCGGGACGGCTTCGAGGACTTTGAGTATCACTATCAGCTCAAGAATCTACTGGCTGAGAAACGAGGCGCTCTCTCTTCGAAAGACGTCAAGACCATCGAAGACCTGATTGGCGTTCCCAAAAATGTTGTCGAAGACTTGACACAATTCACACGCGATCCAGCACAAGTCTACCAATGGCGTGCTGAGATGGCGCGTTGGATTCTGGCACTGCAGAAGAGATAGCTTCCTTTGGGCTAGGGCTGCACCTGCCGAACGCGAATGCCATCAAAGCCGCAGTAGTAACCTGGGTTGTGTCCCAGCTTTGAGCGCGGATCCGAACCGACACATTCAAAAAGCAGTGTCTGCTTGCCAGAGGAGAGTTCTGCCAGCGGTGTCTTGTGCGATTCGATCTCCGAGGATGGTGCGTACAGGTTCGCTTCCTTCAGGATCAGACTTCCATTGAGTGAAACGTTGTAGATGCCGTAATCCCATGAGTGAAGCAGAAGCAGTTCCACAACACCGGTCAGCGTCTCAGCAACATCAAAGGTGACTTCAAAACTGGCGTCCCGAACGCTGGGAGTGAAGAAGATCTGTTTTCCACCGCTGCACGCAGGATGATCCTGAATAGACTTGGTATCGGGTGAAAACGTCGCCGACTCAATCTGCGCCTCTGCTTCAAGAATGATCTGGGGTAGTGTCCGCTGGGCAACCGGAGGAACGTGTCCAAACGGCTTGTGCGGTTCGATTTGATACCAGTAGGCAACCGTTGAAAAGCAGTCAGGGCGCTCCTCAAATCCCGTGTACTGGTGACCTTGGCCGTCATTGCGCGAGCCTTTGTGTTCAATCTCTACTCGAAGGGATTTGGTGAAAGAGATCGGATCGGGAATGTGCCAGCGATAGGCGGTGCCACGATCCCCTCGATCCATGCCCTCCCAGATAGGGATTCCGTAGAACAGCCCTTGAACCGGTCGAAAGCCCCAGGCGTCACAGAAGTAATCCTCTGTTCCCGTGCCGCGAAGTGAGGGCTCCTGTTCTCCGTCAATGAAGAAAAAGTCGTCACCCTCACCGTACCATCCAGGTTCCGCCATGATCACAGACTGGACGGTTCCGACATAGTGACCACGCCCCTCGGCTTCGAGAAGCACATAGTTCTGGCCTGGTGTGCAAGGATACTCCTGTCGGTATCGTGCGTGGAAATACGCCGAGTCCTTGGGCAGCTTCTGTTCTTTCGCCCAGTCAATGTACCAATACAAGGCATGAACCGGTTTGTCAGAGTCGTTAGTCATCGTCAAACGGGCGGTCTTTCGAAACGGCATCCTCCAGTAACAGTTGTAAGCCCGACCGCCGGAAGAGATGTTGATCGGAAAGGTATGCAGTGGTTTCAGCATCCCATGTCCTACGGCGAAGAAGTCCCCCATCGGTGCTTCAACGCTCGGATCCTCTTCACCATCCCAGTGGATGCGAAAAACGGTATTCCGAGCATACAGGGCATCCGCTGCTGCAATGGTGAACCAGATGTGTTTGATGATGCCAGGCCCCTCAAGATCGCCAAGGGTGATCGTCTCACCCGGCGCGATGGGGCGAGCATCCCAGTTGCCGTTCTGCCAATTCGGATCGGAACTGCTGGCACGCATCGGGCGACTGGTCAGCAACTTCTCCAGACCCTGATCCGGCACTCTCGCACAACCGAGCAAAACAACGACGAAACAGATCGCAGAGACTTTCCTCATGACCCAAATCCTCCAAAAAAACGTTTGCTTCTAAGAACCAGATTCTTTTGCCACCCCTTGTCGGACGAGGCGAAAAAAGCCTTCACACCAGAATCTTCCGAGCAGGTTAGCACCAGCAGGCGTGTGGGCTATGCCCACTCCTTCGGACGCTTGCTCAATCAATGATACGCACCCTCTCTCCTCCGTGTCGCCAGAAGCAGGCCAGTTCTGACGCGGGATACAGAGGTTAGTAGATACTATTCCAAGGGCATCGGGTTGCAGAGGTTCTTGTCCGAATGCGCCACTCGACCGCAGTTGAAGCAGATGAATTTCGGTTCTTTGGCCAACTCTTTGATTTTGTCAAACTTGGCACTGCCTGCCAAGACGCAGAGATGTCCGAGATGATCGCCAACACACTTTTTCTTCTCTTCCGCCATGATAGCCTCCTGAATCGCGTGAATCAGTCCGCTCTGTTTTTGGGGAAGTATACAAACAATGCAGTCAAAGTCTAGAGAAGAAAGCACTCAGATGCACTGGCTCAATTACACAAAGGCGGAGACTGTCATTCCGAACAACTGAGGCTTCGCGAAGGAGTGAGGAATCTCTCCCTGGATTCTGCAGTGTGTAGTGTGTAGGGTGGAACGAGTCTGCGAGTTCCACCCTCTTTGCTACATTCTGAAAATCCGTGAAATCAGCATAATCCGTTTAATCCGTGGTTCAGACAATCAATCCGCCGCCTCCCCCAAAGGATGCCTGCCTCTTCAAGACGAAAGATTTTCTACTCCCACAATCGGTGCATCATGTATATTATCACTTCAAAGATCACGCCTTACGGCGTAACGACGAACCGGACAACAGGAGGTTTCTTTAGCGAACAAATAAACACAATTAGAAAATAAGCGATTTCAAGAACGACTGAGTTCGGAAACTAGCACATTCCCTACGTGAAGAAAGTCGTTGCTTGGGTTCGCTCCACTTTGGAGCGGACTCGAAGCATGTTCTTCTTCACAGGCTGTGCTAGGCCTCCGAACTAGAGCACTGCAACGGGCATCCGCTCCTTCTCTTTTGTGGGGGCTGGGGCGAGCGAGGGAGACACAATGATCCAACTGACCGACAAAGAGAAAGCGGAGATTATTGAGCGCATACAGAACGACAAGCCCCTGCCGGCAAAATACCGCGCGACACTGTTCGAAGACGCCAAAGGGGTCGAGCTGATCTGGAAGGGAAAACGAAACGAAGTCACGAACGTAGTGCTTCCGTTCCAGACCATCGAGCAGATAGATGAACCGCGAGACGAATCCCACCGACCGGAGTATGTTGACGACCTATGGTCTGACCCCAAAACGGGAAGACAGGTGGGCGGCTGGACGAACAAACTCATCTGGGGAGACAACAAACTCGTTCTTTCCTCACTCAAGAACGGTCCCATGCGCCGCGAAATTGAAAACGCCGGCGGACTGAAACTCATCTACATTGACCCGCCGTTCGACACCGGCGCGGACTTCTCGTTCAACGTTGAAGTGGGTGATGGCGAGAGCGTAACCAAGCAGCCCAGTGTCCTTGAGGAGATTGCCTATCGGGATACATGGGGAGAAAACGGCGAGAGATATCTCCAGTATATCTACGAACGGCTCATATTGATGCGTGATCTTCTTCATCCGGCAGGAAGCATCTACGTGCATTGTGATTGGAGACTCAATTGCCACATTCGAATTCTTCTCGAGGAAATCCTTGGGAAGTTCAATCTGATTAACCAAATATCGTGGAAAAGATACGCGGCCCATAATCTTTCACAGAAACGTTATGATGCAATCACTGACACTATCATCGCTTTTGCAGTTGACTGGCCGGAGAACATATTCACACCCCAGTTTGGTATCACCCAGGAATGCGAGATGGAGTCTAGATTTCCCCATATTGAGGCAGAGACTGGACGTAGATACCAACACGTGGCGCTGGAACAAGCGTCAAACGCGAGCAGCAAAGGAGAGGCGCGCTACATCGCTGGTCGTAGAGTAGTATCAGAAGTCGGATGGCGCTGGTCTCAGGAGACTTTTGACGAAAGGCTGCGGGAGAATCCCAACCTAATTCACTGGACCAAAGCAGGGCGTCCTCGCTACAAACTCTATGTAGACGAGTATGAGGGTAGCCCGCTTGGTGACATCTGGACAGATATTGGTTATCTGTCAGCCAATGACTCGCAGGGGGTCGGTTACCCCACGCAGAAGCCCGAAGCCCTTCTCGAACGAATCATCAAAGCTTCTTCCAACGAAGGTGATCTGGTTGCTGACTTCTTCTGTGGTTCCGGAACGACGTTGGCGGTTGCAGAGAAGTTGGGTCGGAAGTGGATCGGATGTGATCTGGGACGGTTTGCGATTCACACCAGCCGGAAGCGGCTCATTGGCGTTCAGCGCCGGTTGAAAGCCGAAGGCAAGCCGTACCGCAGTTTTGAAATCCTGAACCTGGGTAAGTACGAGCGACAGTACTTCGTCGGAATCAACTTGAGCCTGCCCGAAACCGAAAGGGAGAAGGAATCGCGAAAGAAGGAAACGGAGTATGTGCGTCTTGTGCTGGAAGCGTACAAGGCGCAGCCTGTCTCGCAGTCGCCACCGTTCCATGGTCGCAAAGGGAAGGTTATGATTGTCGTGGGTCCCATAGATGCTCCGGTGACACAGGCGCTGGTAGACGAAGTTGTGAACGGCTGTCTTTCTCAGGGGCTGAAGTCGGTTGATGTTCTCGGCTTCGACTTCGAGATGGGCTTGGTTCCTCAGGCGCAGAATGAAGCGTCCAAGAAGGGCGTCCATCTGGCGCTGAAGTACATCCCGAAGGAAGTCTTCGATCGGGAGGCGGTCAGGAAAGGTCATGTGAAGTTCTACGACGCCGGTTATCTGGACGCTGCACTGAAGGTATTGCCCGAAAACAAAGTGACCATAACACTCAAAGGGTATTCCATTTTCTATCAACAGGATGCCGATCCGGAGACCTTGTCATCACTCAAGACAGGCGCGTCGAAAGTCATCGTCGAGAATGGAAAAGTCGTCCGCGTCAGCAAGGATGCCAAAGGCGAGATAAGCAAGGAAATCCTGACCAAACAATGGACGGACTGGGTGGACTACTGGGCGGTGGATTTCAACTATGAGAGTCGCAAGGAGATCATTCGGGTGGTGGAGAGGAATACTCTTCAAGACTCTCACCCCAGCCCTCTCCCAGAGGGAGATAAAGGGAACACTGAAAATGGAATTGAAGTTGAGAAGTGGACAGGTGGTTACATTTTCGAGAACGAATGGCAGAGTTTTCGCACTCGCAAGGACAGAACTTTGGAACTGACATCCGCTCCGCATCAGTATCCGAAGAAAGGCAAATACAAGATTGCCGTCAAGGTCATTGATCTTTTCGGCAATGACACAACCAAAGTCCTGGAGGTGAAGATCTGATGGGTATGCACTCCGATTTCCCAGGGAATCCATACAAGATTATAGATCCGTCACACCGTTGGATTCCGGATGCCGGTCATATCATCGAGACTGCCAAGCACCTTCGGAAGTCCGGCGCAGACGATGCAAAGAGCGCTGCCAGTCCATCTGAGGATGACTTGGACACTACCAAACGTTTGTTGATTCCCCCGTTGGTGAACAGAATACGGCAGGGAGTCAAGGCGTGGCGGGACTCTTATTATTCAGGGGCGAGTGAGACAACAAGGCTGCTCTTGAATTGGTGGTTCAATGAGGAGCACGTCGCTCATGCGGAGCAGGGCGACGCATCGTTTCAGTACTATTTTGCTCAGCGGGAAGCGGTAGAGTCTGCATTGTGGCTTTACGAGATCGAGAAAGCGCGTGATTCCCATGCACTGCTCAAGTATGATGAAACGGACATGCTTTCGAAATCCGATTTCTGTGGGGACTGGACGCGATATGTGTTCAAACTTGCCACAGGCGCGGGCAAGACTAAGGTCATGAGTCTCCTCATCGCCTGGTCGTATTTTCACAAACTCTATGAAGAAGGCAGTGATCTGTCACAGAACTTCCTGGTTGTCGCGCCCAACATCATCGTGCTCGAAAGGCTTCGGCGTGATTTTGGATCGCTTCAGGTCTTTCAGGACGATCCGGTCATCCCGCCCGATGGATTTGGAGGCAGAGACTGGAAGAGTGATTTCGTCATGTCCGTACACTATCAGGATGCCGTGCATACGCTTTCTGACCGAGGGAACCTGTTCCTGACGAATTTCCACCGTATCCTTATGCCGTCTTCGGAGAAAGAACCATCCTATCAGGACAAGAATACAATGGAATACTTTCTGGGAAGGATGACTTCAGGTTCCGGAGGACCTGACTTGGGCACCATTCTCCAGGAGATTCCCAGGATGGTGGTTCTGAACGACGAAGCG
>JAKQFZ010001052.1 GCA_029558215.1 Candidatus Omnitrophota bacterium | reverse complement strand
ATTGTAAAATACTTTGAAGAGTCTATACCAGAGTTTAAGCAGTCAGAAGGGTCTCAGATGCTTTCGAACCTCCCGATCTCAGAGGTTGTGAGAGCTATGTCCTATCACTCATGGCGCGAGTTAGGCTTTGAGCTGCGTGTGAAGAACGTCACATGGCAAGAAAAGAAAGATACAGCCGGACGGAGCTGGATCACGTTTGATACAGATCTTGCCATCCCCAAGATGCAGATTCTATGGGAATTGAATGTACCCATGAATAAGCTCGATATGTCCTGCTCATGGGAAGGGGCGAACGACTTCTTTATTGAAGGCGTAGAGGTCGCGGACTTCACTAATTCCCGCTCGAATGCTTGGAGCAAAGCGGCGGATGCTATCTATGCTGCGATGAAGCCGGACCTTCTACGTTTCATGCCTGCGACACAATGGAAGGGACATTTCAGTGAATTGGAAATCTATGAGGATGAGATTGTCGAGGAAGCCTTCTGGAGTGCGTGCCAGAAGAAATTCGACGACGTGCCAGAGACGAGCAGGATCTTCAACATTCAGAAGACCCCTTCGGCATGGACGGTCTCCGTCAAGCCGGGAGATGATCCCTTTGTATTGGTCTACAAGAAAGAAGCCTATACGCTCAAGACTCCCGTCGTGACGTATACGATGACGGCGACTTCTGGACAAAGCCCTCAAATCGTCACGATCAGCTCCACTTTGAGTGGGCGGTTTATCTCCGTTGAGAATCCGCAGGAAGACTCAATGGACATCGTTGACAAGTTTGAGACGATGTTGGAGGAAGACTTCCAAGCGAACATCGTTCCCGCCACGGATGCCGTAGAGAGTGAGACCTCTGAGGAAGAACTTTTCCCGGTCTGGTTTGATATGGTACGGGATGCTGTCCGCGATGTTTTACCTTTTGGTGAATTCTCCGTTGACCCCAACGATTCGGGCGTGGTTATATTCCGTCCCAACAGAACGGAAAACTTGGAGAGATGGAAGGCGGATCTTGGCG
>JAKQFZ010001049.1 GCA_029558215.1 Candidatus Omnitrophota bacterium | reverse complement strand
CTGATAGGATACTCTGGCGGGAGAGTCTCATAGGAGCAGAAGTCGTGAGTTCTCCATTGCTCGCCACGAATTGTCCACGAATCTCGGTGATGGGAGCCGCAATCAGAAAATTTGGCTCGACAAGGAAGGCACTCGTCATCCCAAAATTGGGAGCCAGTGCGTTGACCGAGTCTCGAAATGGATTCTGGGAAAGAGGAGCGGAAAAGAGAAGCGACACACTGCCGGACAGCGGGCTGGTGCCGCTGTTGCGCAGGCGAAGTGATATTTCCAGATTCTTGTCCGCGATCCTTGGATTCAGAGAGACTTCAGCCGGTTCGATGACGAAGGCACGGAAGCCCGTGAGAATTTCCTGACCCTTTCCACCGTTCAGCTTGGCCAAGGCGAGTGAGGCCTCGATGTCGTATGCTCCGGGCGGGCAGTCCTTGGGGGGCTTGAAGGTTGCCGTGAAGGCTTCTCGCTGAAAGGGGTTCAGGCGCAAGACGCTTGCCGGTGGATCAGAAGTCCAGCCAGGTGGGGTCTTAAACCGAACAGAGCCTGATATTCCGTCTGAGAGAAAGTTCCTCAGCATCAGACTGTTTGAGCCAGGAGCATTCCTGGTAATTGTAATTGTAGGTTCCTGGAAGAAGAACGAGGCATTCAGCCTCAGTACTGTCGAGTCGATCTCCACAAACATGGGCGAGGTGTCAATCTCAATTTCTGCAATGCCGTCGGTGCAGAACTTCCAGACCTTCTCACCCTTGATATCGGTCACACGAACCTGGGATGTGGAAGCTGGCAGAGAAACCTTGCGACGACCCGAAAGCGACCACAGCGCCAGAACACTATCCTGCTTCGTTCCTTGGAAGAAGTAGGCCTTGACCGAAGGAGTGATGTAGACTTCGCCCTGGAAGTTCTTATTCGCGATGCATTCGATCAGAGTCTTGCAGGCGACAAAAGCCGCTCTCTGGCCGCGATCCTGCCTCAGAAGGCCGAGGCTCACCATCTGTCCCGCTGCGGGGCTATCAACCAATCTGGAGACGAACACCTTCTCCACTGTGGCTTCGGAAAAGGATTCCAGGAATCTCTTAACCAGGCTGGAAGCATAAGAATACTCCATTTGCTGAACGTTCTCAGCAGACTCGGAGGGTTGAGAGAAAGTTAAGTCAGTCACCCAGATTCTCTTGGATGCACGCTCATGGTTGAGCATTGTTCGCTGCAACTGATCGAAACAGTCTTGAAGCGAAGTATCCTGGCCAACCGGAATCTGAACCTGAGTTGACAGAACCTGAAACTGATCGGAGATGCCATAGGAGTAAAGATCTTCCAAGAAACTCGTGTCACAATTTGCCACAGAGGGAGCTACGATGCTGCTGTCGGTTGAGGCCGAGATGATGGCTCCATGTGCCTCTTTGAGAGTCGCCGAGTAACTGAACGTATCGGGTTTCGGTGCCCAGGATGTGGTCACATTCGG
The DNA here is from genome assembly GCA_029558215.1 of Candidatus Omnitrophota bacterium. Taxonomy (GTDB): domain Bacteria; phylum Hinthialibacterota; class Hinthialibacteria; order JAKQFZ01; family JAKQFZ01; genus JAKQFZ01. The sequence continues at coordinate 4,414 of JAKQFZ010001049.1, read as the reverse complement.
CATAGGCCAGATTTCCCAAGAGGCAATGGTACCCTTGTATCTTGTTGCTGCCTGACCTGCAAACTGGGCAAAGGCGTTTCGCTCCGCATCGGACGCCGGCGCTGCTCCACCTGGGCTCCAGGCAGAAGGGCCAACCAGCACTGCATGAATCTGAATCCCAGCCGTCTTGTAGGAATCAATGAGTCTGTCCAACAAAGCCCATTCATACTTACCGTGTTCTGGTTCGATCTTGTTCCAAGGGAAGCGAACCCGCACACACCCGACTCCCAATTCCTGAATCTGCGAGATGAACCAGCCCGATTCCTCGTCAAATCCAGCAGGGTTTGCAAAGGGGTCGAAAGAGTTAATGCCCACCGCGGGAGCATTCTTGGTATCCGCAAGAGTGACGCAAGGCCGAACAAAAGCCGTCAGCAGAAAAAAGGACAGAGCGACAATCCATCTCAGGGAGTTGGATTGGCGTATGCGGGTCTGCTTTGTAGGCAATCTACCGTCCTCCGCCAAGAGAAGAGACTAATTATCACTCTCAAGGGAGTCTAGCAAAGGCTCCATCATTCTTGAAGTGTTTTCTGAAAGAAAAACACCCAACTTCTAATTTGGCAAGAACATGGGAGAGAAAGCATGTGTCTTGCCGTATGCCATACGTACCTCCATGTCAACCGTTCATGTCCGAACGGTTCTGCAGCCGCGCGATGTCATAGTCCACCATCATCCTGACCAGTCCTCTGAAGTCCACTGTGGGAGTCCATCCCAACCGAGACTTGGCCTTTGCAGGATTTGCGACCAGAAGGTCAACTTCAGCAGGTCTGACAAAACGGGAGTCGGTTACGACATGATCCTTCCAGACCAAGCCAACGTGGCTGAAAGCTTCCTCGACCAGTTCACGAACAGAATGGGTTTCTCCTGTTCCCACAACGTAGTCCGATGGCTCATCCTGTTGTAGCATCAGCCACATCGCGATCACATAGTCTCCTGCAAAACCCCAGTCGCGACGGGCATCGAGGTTCCCCAAAGCAATAGTCTTGGAGAGACCGAGTTTGATTCGTGCCACACCGTCGGAGACTTTTCTTGTCACGAATTCCAAACCTCGACGCGGAGATTCGTGGTTGAAAAGAATCCCGGAGACACTGAACATATCATAGCTTTCCCGGTAGTTGACTGTTATCCAGTGGCCGTAGACTTTGGCGACTCCATAGGGACTGCGAGGGTAAAAAGGAGTCGTCTCCTGCTGAGGCACCTCGTGTACTTTGCCGAACATCTCACTTGATGACGCTTGATAGAACCGAATGTTGCGGTTGACGAGTCGAACGGCCTCAAGCATCTTTGTGACTCCAACAGCTGTAAATTCTGCAGTCAGAACAGGTTGTGCCCATGAAGTCGGGACAAACGACTGCGCTGCCAGGTTGTAGACCTCGTCGGGTTGAGCCTCCTCGATAGCGTTAATAATGGAAAGCTGATCGAATAGGTCGGCTTGAATAATGTTCAGACGATGTCGGATGTGCTCCACTCGCTCAAACTTCTCGAGACTGGAGCGGCGAACGATGGCGTGTACTTCATAGCCCTTGTCCAGTAGGAACTCCGCGAGGTACGAACCATCCTGGCCTGTGATTCCCGTAATCAAAGCTTTCTTGCTCAACAGACTAGACCTCCTCAGGTTTTTGTTGTGAACAGAAGCGTATCACCGACGGGGACTCATTGACAATCCGAGACTTCCAAGAGCAAGGGAATTCTGTTCCCAGAATCGGACTCCGGGCGAGTCAGTCTCCTTCATGAGCACGTACCTCGGAGGAGTAGACATATCCCAAATGGCTACGGGTGCTCGCCTACTCAGAGCAATCTAGTATTTGCGTGCCATTGCAACGACCGGTTCATCCCCCCAAGTGTAAACTCGAGCCTCAAATGGCGCAAAAGTGTCTTTCACTGTTCCTTTCTTCATGGGAGCTTCGCGATTGTTGTCCAGCGGCATCCTGAGAGTTTTCGTGAGAGTCTTGACCGTTGTGATCTCAACCGATCGAAACTGAGCGGAAGTGTTGACGGCAAGGATGATCCCACTGTCCGGATTGACTCGAACGCGAACTTGAACTGGCTCGTCTGTGCATTGGGCAGGTACTTCAGTGCCCGATGCCAGCAGCCAAGGCAAAATCCGATAGATATCCCGGTTGACTTGTCCGATGGAAGCCCAAGTCTGGGGCGCTTTCGGCCAATAGGAGAAATAGAGGATTCCCGTCGAACGATGTACCAATGCCATGAACGCCATACAACGCACTTCGTGCGGCAAGGGCTGTGCCCACTTGCCTCCGTCGGTTTCCTGACCACCAAAGACCTGAATGTAAGTCCAATTAGGCCAGTTCGGGTGATGTACAGCACGGGCTTGGTCAATGTGGATACCTACGTTGACGATGGGGACATCGCGATCCCAAGTGATTGGATAGACATCGGTCATAGTGAAATCGCAACCGTTCTTGAACTTGTCCAATGCTTCGAAGAGAAAGTGACAAAGTCCGATAGGATGATTGGGATCCTTCTCCTTCAGTTCCAGATAACGCTGCCTTTCGGATTCGGGTGTGAAACCTCGGCTCTCGGGTTCATCTGTCAGGTACCAGGCCAGCAGTGCTGGGTGATTCCGAGCGGCGTCGAACCATTTGTCGTCGCTGTAGCAAACAGCCATCAAACCGTGCTGATGGATATAGTCAAGTTGCTGAGGCTCAAATCCGTGTAGAATTGTGTTGAATCGCTGCTCGTGGATGTCCGCCATCACATGGCTGTTCAGATCGTAGGTGAATATCCCAATGGGAAAGAAGGGTTTGCCGTCAACCATGGCAATACCCTCCGCATTGAAATTGACGACAGAGGGATTTGCATAACAGGCAAAGGGAAGAATGACCAACGACAGAAGGCATATTGCTATTCTCGCCATGGAGTCAAGACCTTTCTGAGATCGGATTATCTAGTCAAAGTCCCACAAAGTTGGACTCATGCCAGTGTGTAGTGGGGTGGGTGTGGCAAGGGGAGTATTCGTAGGCGTTGGAGTAGAGACATCCTGAATGGCAAATCGCGTTCCTCCCCAGATGCCCCAAGGCCTGCCTGAAGCGATGGCCTGAAACTTCTGCCAGTGAATCTGGGTGTCCCATGTGTCCAGGAATCCGTAGTATTGACTGGTCCCATCCTCTCCGTAGCCAATGACTGTCACGAAATGATCCGTAGAGCCGTCCGAGTTTGTGTCAACGAGGAACACCATCGGACGATTGTTGTTTATCTCAGTCAAGAGGAGCGACCACGTGATCGGTTTTGAAGGCCAATAGTTTTCTGCTGTTGCCTGGTAGTTGGAGGTGACAAGGTTCACATATTGAAGCCAACCCACCGAGATCATATCTGAATAGCCCCAACCGTAGGGAAGACCTTCACGGCTCCACGAAGTGTGCATGAAATCTGCAAGACAGTTGCTGGTGTGCTCATCGCCTGTCGGCAGTTCCGATTTGTCCGACTTGATGTTGCCATAACTGTCAATGGGCTCGCTATAGTCCTCGTAGTGCTGTGGATTCGACGGCGAACCATGAGAGGCAATCATCTGGCGTACGGTGGGGAGATCTGTCATTGCGTCACCAGGGACGAGATCGGGATAGCCACAGGTGTCGTAATATCCAACCACCATTCCGACGGCTGTTGGGCCACACCCATCCCACCAGAGATATGCAGACACGTCTGAGATGACCGTGCTCGAAAGAAGGGTTTTTAGGGAAGCAGGCTCGGCAGTGTTCAACTCGGCAGGACGAGTCGGGCCGGATGTGCTGAGGGCGCGAGGCGGAAGACTCTCAGATCCCTTAAAAGGAAAGTCCTTGGTTTGTGCGGAGCAGGGTGTTGCCATGAGCACCAGGAAACTGAAGATGCAAAGTGCGTTCAGGATTCTGTTAGCCATCAGTCGCATCCCTTCATCAAGGAAACTCACAACATCAAAACATAAATATAGCCTTCCCGGGCTTCTGTGGCAACCTATGTTACCGATTCACTGATCTGTTTGCATATCTGGGCGATTCTCTTTGTATCGGTGGCAGTCCATGATGGGGAGACGCCAAGGAATACAGTTCTTTTGAGCACATCGAGCGTTTGAGGACACATACCTGCGGTGTACTTGACCTTGGAACCTCGATTCTCCGGAAGGGTGAAGGGATTAAGGAGAGGACTGTGTGCGCCTCGCCGATTCATGACAACTTCCCAGTTGGAGTAGATGTGCCTGCCTGAGTCAGCAGGTGTTGAACAATGGAGCGCACGTTCTGCCGTCAGTTTGATGAACTGTCTGGCCTGCCTTTCGGAATCAAACAGAAAGCCGATTGTTGTTCCGCAGTCTCCGTTCAGATCATTAGACTTGATCAGGCGCGAGGAGCAATCCCCAAGATGATCGATAACTCGCATCTTGGCA
>JAKQFZ010001046.1 GCA_029558215.1 Candidatus Omnitrophota bacterium | reverse complement strand
TGCCAAGATTTAACCGGACGGGATAATCAGATGGGGGGGGATACATTGTCCCCTCCCCTTGACTTGTATAGAGATTTGAATGACATTGGATGACATGAAGGGACCACTTGATATCATCCTGGAAGTGCCTGAAGCCTACTGTCTGACCCGGCAGGAGGTTAATCAGGCTGTGTTTATGGATTGGCCTATCGAGGTTCTGGCCCGCATGGCGCTGGATCGGATGGCCCTAAAACTGTTGGAGGTTGAATGAGTGAACGGGACAACCCCGAATCCGTGCTGCTGGAAGCCGAAACCATCGTGAACGGCAAGCGGGCTACGGATTACGGTGACTCCAACGAAAATCTTCGGGACATTGCAGAGATTGCTACGCTGCTTGGTCAGCCCATTGATGGCAGGGGTGTGTGCCGGGTCATGATGGCCGTTAAGCTGGCCCGCGAGAAGTTCAATCACAAGCGAGATAACCTCGTTGACTTGTGTGGATACGCTGAACTGCTCAACCGCTGGGAGGAAAGCCGTTGAAGATTCTGATACTCGATCTTGAACGAGCCCCCAATGTCCTGTATTCGTGGTCACTGAGAGAGAGGTATATCCCCGCAGACAACATCATCGAACCATCCTATGTGATGTGCTACGCCGCCAAGTGGCTTGGATCGGACGAGATTCTGTTCGACTCCATCAAGCGGTCTGGCACCAAGAACATGCTGAAAGGTGTCCATGACCTGCTTGACGAATGCGATTCTCTGGTAACTTTCAACGGTGTCCGATTCGATAGCCGTGTTCTGGACGCGGAGATGTTTGCTCACAAGATCAAGCCGCCTTCTCCGTATCACGAACTTGATCTTTATGTCACTAGTAAGCGTTTCAACTTCCCATCCCGCAAGCTGAATTATCTTTGTCAGCGTCTTGGTATCGGGCAGAAGTTGGAACATGAAGGCTTTCAGTTGTGGAAGGACTGCATGGCTGGCAAGCCTTCTGCATGGAAGAAGATGGAAGAATACAACATCCAAGATGTTCAGTTGACTGAGGCGCTGTATCTGGAGATGCGGCCTTGGATCAAGAACCACCCCAACCTTTCCATCGAATCCCTGGAAGAAGTATGCCCGCATTGTGGGTCTGACCGGATCGTGTGGAAGGGATACCGTGAAGCGATTACGAGGCGGTATCGACGCTTCAGGTGCAGCGAATGCGGATCGTGGGGACGGGCAACCAAGTGTGAACGAGGCACAGCTAAGGTGAGGGGGTTCTAATGACAGTCATCGTGGGCTACCACTGTAACGACGAAATCCATCTTGGGTGTGATACGGAAGCCCTGTTTGGGACCGTGCGTTATCCCAAGTGCAACGACAAGATTTATGAGCATGGCCGTTGGGTGATCGGGATGGCTGGGTATCTGCGTCATTCCTCTATCGTCATCTCCAATTGTGAGGACATCTTTGATCCCCCTGGAGACGCCTGCGACATTGCCACGCGCATCCGGGAAGCCATCGAGGAAGATGCTGGGGAGATTGAGGCTGGAGATTCGGTCAAGGGTGTGGACTTTGAGGCCATGCTGGTTGACTGCCAGAACCTAAAGCTCTACCTGATTGATGGCAGCTTCGGAGTTCAGGAGATTGTCCCTGGAACTTACTTTGCGGCTGGCACTGGGGCACCTGTTGCTGTTGGGGCAATGGCTTCCATGATTGCCTACTGCGATACCAGTGATCCTCGCAAGATGATTAAGGTTGCAGTCGAAGCCTGCATTGAACACGCCCAGGGTTGCGGTGGACGCGCCCAGGTCTTTTCCTACTGCTAGGAGGCAGAGAAGTGAGTAACCTTTTCTTCAACAAGCTCAACGCTCTTTACCGAAACCTCGGCTCTTGGAAGAAAGTTGCCAAGAAAATCGGAGTGACTGATCGATCACTTCGCCGGTATTGGGAAGGCACTCGCACTCCCGATGTGTCCGTCACCCGCAGGGCTCTTGCCGCCAAGTAAACAAACAACCAGATACAACAAGCCCCCGGAATCTCACCGGGGGCTTTCTTCTTTGACACCTAATCCCTCAAGATCGGGCTGCTACTCCCATTCGACACACCCCGCAAAGCCTTGTTGCTGATCCACTCAGTTTTTCGTCTCTTCAAAAAGTGTGCTTGACGCACAAAAGTTAAAGGGAAGTTTGGTTTGCAAGTGTTGGGAGTTGTCAAAGAAGGATAAGCTGGGTTCAGTGGCGCAGGCACTAAGCGAACCCGTAACTTTCCTGCGCTGCTAAGGCTGGTCCAGGTCGCTCACCTGTTGAATGCTGGGCTTGTTTCGGCCAAGGGTTAATTCACCCTATCAACCTTCAACAAACGTCTTAGCGACGCAGTGCCCTCGATGCCAGCCATTTTTTCTCAGATCAAACCCCAAAGCCTCAACTCCGGGGTGCAGGTAGAATATGGGTCAGACCAGGAGCCGTGTCAAGACATTCGCTCCATTAATTCGTGAGCCTGTTCATAAGATCGCTGGGCACGACCAACTGGAAGCCAACCCTCGAAGGGATCCTCCACCCTCAGCAGCCACAACAGGCGGGCCTTGAAAGTGGTATCGCGTTCAAGACGCTGGACCTGCCAACGGTTATTGTTGATCTTGTTGATTCGGTAGATGTTCACTTGGACTCCAGCAAAGCATTGAGTGAATTGGGATACAGCGGCAGGATCAGTTCCTTAACCGCCTTGGCATACTCTCGAATCTCCCACTGAGCATGTGGATCAAGACGCTGCACTAGGAAATGGGCAACTGCTTGCAAGCTGGCAGTCCAATAGACCTCGGTGTAGAGAGCAAGAGGTAGGACCATGCGGGCTTGTTCTTTGCAGACGCCATACTCAATCAGTTCCTCGTAATTCTGAAATGCGTTCTTGCAATGATTTGTATAGATCAGCTTGGCACACCAGTCGTTGCCCTCTTTGACAACCCCATCACTCCCCTGCTTCAGATCCTTGGACTGGGAGCGGAACACTTCAGGGACATAATACTCAGGCTCAAACTCGACATACCTGCCCGAAATCTCATTGAAGTCACTACCAATCTTATAACGCATCCACTGACGCATCACAAAGATGGGTGCCTTGATATGAAGAACAACATGCGGGATACGGAAAGGGCTGGTATGATCGTGCTCTGCTAGATAGTTAATAAGCCCAGCGTCCTTCTCGTCAAAGACTTCCTTGCGCTTACCCATGCTGATACGGGCACCATTGACCACCGACAGGTCAGATCCCATGTGGTCAATAAGTTCTACGAATCCCTTGTCAAGAACGCGCATTACCTCTCCTGTGAAGATAAGTATCAAGACTCATTGCAATCCAGAATAGAAGGAAAACTGGCCAAGACAATACCATTAATGGATTATAGAGGTCCTTGTCAAGCTGACGAGCCCAGGCATACAGGCACCACAGAACGCCAACTCCAATCCAGATCCAGAAGATAACCAGATTCAAGCCATGTTCTCCGTGGCAAGATGCTTGATGCACTCTTGGAACGAGTCCTCATCAATCT
>JAKQFZ010001045.1 GCA_029558215.1 Candidatus Omnitrophota bacterium | reverse complement strand
GTTCTTCACGCCGCCGTAGATCTTGTCCGGATCTTCCTTGTCCTTACGGTTCGTCACCGTGCAGGCAATACGAATATCCTTGATCTCATCCCGCACCAGTTCTCCGATGCTGTTGTTATCGAAGTGTGCTGCGAACGGCTTCAGGAAATCCTTCAGCTTGCCAACGCCGAACTCATTGTTCAGCATGAACGCCGTGGAGAACTTGGTACCAACAGCAACAGGATTTGCTGCCGGGTCTTTCAGTTCCACGGTTTCCACCACGACGAAGCTGGCTTCCACTGCTTGCTTGTCGTTGATCTCCTTCACATCCGTCGTCACATCGAGGATGTAACTGCCGGCAGGCGGAGTCTCGAAACTGGGCAAGTCTGCCAGATCGTCCAAGCTGCTGCTGAACAGGTCGTCGACGCTATCAAAGGTTTTCTTTCCATCGGACATGCTATCTCTCCTATTTCCAACTAAGGAAGTTTCTATCACACCATCAGTTACTAACACCCAGCAGTATTAAAACTGCGGGCCTCTTGGGTCGATGGTAGCACCCAAAAGTTCTTTGCCCTCGCTGCGTTCCTCCTGGAGCAGCGAATAGCAACCAGCGTAGCCAGCAACATCGAGGATGCTATCCTCATGATCTGGCGTCTTGGCAAGGCGAGCAATCTTCACTTGGATCATGCAGAGTGCCACATCTTCAGGAGTGATGGCAACATCCGGCGCCAGCTTGGTAGCAAGAGTTCCCTGCCACAGCATTGCAATCTGCGAGAAGTTCTGGAGCTTGTCTCCATAGTCTCGCTGGCGATCACCTGCAATGATCTCGTCTGCTTTCTGTAACAAGGATTTCCGCCGCTCCTCCATAGCTGTTTGTGCGCAGTGTCTCGACAGTTCTTCCTGTTGCAATGCAGCAAGAAAAATAGCATCTTCTTCTTTCGTAAGATGCCGAGTGACGCGGTCAATGTACGGGTCAGCAGGAATGTCTTTCTTTGCTTTGTTCATTCCACCACTCCCCAGTCTTCTGCAAGCATGTCGCTCTGGCTAGCAAGCCAAGGAACACGGGCGCCAGGCGTTGCTGATATTCTATCGGTCGGATAGCACATGAACACGTAGGGCAGGGTCATCTTGCTGTTTGCGTCAGGGACC
>JAKQFZ010001034.1 GCA_029558215.1 Candidatus Omnitrophota bacterium | reverse complement strand
AACCAGGCCTACGAACAGAAGAAATACGATCAGGCGCGAGACCTCTACGAATCCATCGTGCGAACAGGCTTTCACAATGGCTACGTGTTTTACAACTTGGGGAACTGCTGCTTCGCTCAGGGAGATTTGGGCAGAGCCATCCTCAACTATGAACGGGCACAGCGTCTGATTCCCAGGTATCAGGACTTACAGGTCAACCACAAGCGGGTCGTCGAGTTGCTGGAAGACGAGGAGTTCCACAAGTTTCAAGAGGGTGAGGCACCGCTGATTCTGCGGGGGCTTTACCGGAGCATGACACTGAACGAATTGACGCTGATGATAGGTGTTCTGCTCGTCGCCGCAGCCGCGGTGACGATACTCCGTTGGCTGTGGAAAAGACCTTCTTTTCAGACACTTTCAAACTACCTGTTGAGTTTTCTGGCCATTGTGGTAATCATTCTCGGTGCGACTTGCTCTTTCCGGTTCCGAAATGAGGTTCTCAGGAGTCGAGCAGTCGTGGTTTCGACAGAGGTGGATGTTCGCAGTGGGCCTGGACAAGACCAGGGCGTCGTGTTCACGGTTCATCCAGGAACGCTGGTTCAGATTCACCGTCGGCGGGAGAATTGGGTTCAGGTCAGTCTTCCGAATGGCTATAGTGGCTGGCTGCCTGGAACGGATGTCCAGGAGGTCAGTTGGTGAACGTTGGGGATTCGCTGCGCAGTGAATCGTCCTTCGGACTTGTGCCCAGAGTTGACAGGAAGAGAGAGAAGAAATAAAGGGTTTGGAGTCTCTCTGTTGTAGTTGATGAAGAGAGGTACCTCCCAACTCATTTTTGCAGGAGGAGAAGAAAACAGATGGCGGCAAAGATGATCAAGTATGATGACGCAGCACGCGCAAGGCTGCTGCGGGGAATCGAGACACTGACCAAGGCAGTCCGTGTCACATTGGGACCCAAGGGACGCAACGTCGCTTTGGAGAAGAAATTTGGATCACCGACGATCACCAAGGACGGGGTGACTGTATCGAAAGAGATCCAGTTGGAAAACCCCTACGAGAACATGGGTGCTCGAATGGTCAACGAAGTGGCGTCCAAGACCAGCACGCTCGCCGGAGATGGAACCACAACGGCAACGGTTCTGGCCTGTGCCATTTTCAAGGAAGGCATCAAGAATGTCACCGCGGGACAGAATGCCATGGATATCAAGCGTGGTATTGACCAGGCGGTTCAGGTGGTGGTGGAGCATCTCAGTTCTATTGCCAAGCCGGTTCATGACAAGCAGGAGATCACCCAGGTGGCTGCAATTTCCGCCAACAACGACATGTTCATTGGCGAATTGATCTCTGATGCCATGGAGAAAGTTGGCAAAGACGGTGTCATCACGGTCGAAGAAGCCAAGTCCATGGATACGACGGTTGAGATCGTCGAAGGAATGCAGTTGGACAAGGGATATATCTCCCCTTACTTCGCAACCAACCCAGAAACCCTTGAGACAGAGTTGGAAGATCCTCTGATTCTGCTGTACGAGAAGAAGATCAGCAACATGATGGAGATGGTTCCCCTGTTGGAAGCAGTGGTTCAGAGAGGCCGCTCCCTACTCATTGTCGCTGAGGACGTCGAGAATGAAGCGTTGGCGACACTGGTGGTAAACCGACTTCGTGGGATTCTGAAAGTTGCAGCTATCAAGGCTCCAGGATTTGGCGACCGTCGCAAGGCGATTCTTCAGGATATGGCCGTCCTTATCGGAGGCCAGGTCATCAGCGAAGAGCTGGGTCAGAAACTGGAAAACGTCCAGATATCCGATCTGGGTACTGCCAAGCGGGTCTCTATTGACAAAGAGACGACCACAATTGTTGAAGGTGGCGGTTCCAAGAAGGACATTCAGGCCAGGATTGCTCAGATCAAGATGCAGATCGAAGAGACCACATCAGACTACGACCGCGAGAAGCT
>JAKQFZ010001025.1 GCA_029558215.1 Candidatus Omnitrophota bacterium | reverse complement strand
TCCGCCAAACCCTCTCGGGTCGAATCCTCTCGACGCAGCATCCCGCATCGCATCATACTGCTCGCGCTTCTTTGAATCCTTCAGTACCTCATACGCATGGGAAATGTCTTTGAAGCGCTCTTCAGCGTCTTTGTTGCCTTGGTTGGAATCAGGATGATACTTCTTCGCAAGGCGTCGGTATGCTTTACGAATTTGGTCTGCAGTGGCGTCCTTTGACACTCCAAGCACCTTGTACAGATCCTTGTCCAATATCAACACCTCTCATGGCTGGCGAACCGCTCCGAAAGGCGATTCTTTCCTGGCCACATGCTCTAAGAAACAGATTCAGTCTACAGACGAGCGCAAAAGCCGCTCCGCTGGAAAATACGTTTCAAGAATGAATCTCGCAACGCTTCAGATTCCGACTCTCTGTTCACCCTTCCTGACTAAACATAGACCCGAGGGACTCTTTTACTCACCCAACAGACCACCTCATAGGGGATGGTTCCCGCCGTCCATGCAACATCTTCCGCTGAGACACAACCTGCCTTCCCGTTCCCAAAAATGACCACCTTTTCTCCAAGGGAAACTTCGGGAATGTCTGTCACATCTATCATGATTTGATCCATCGTCACTCGACCCACAATGGGCGCATTCAGACCTTTGATGGAGACCAGACCCTTTCCCGAAAGCGCTCGAGAGATGCCATCCGCATAGCCAACCGGCAAAGTTGCTATCAGACTTGGACGTGAGGTGATGAAAGTGCGGCTGTAACTGATGCTTCGACCTGCAGGTACCGCCTTGAGATGGGTTATCTGTGTTTCGAAGGACATCACAGCACGAAGACTTCTTTCCCTGGAGCACTCTCGCGAAGGATGCAGGCCGTACAGCATAATACCGGGACGCACCATATCGAAATAGGACTCAGGATGGTCGAGAACCCCACCACTATTGGCAGCATGGTAAATGGGAACTCTCGCTCCCCTGCTGTCAAGAAAACGACGGATATCGGAAAATCGCTTTATCTGCCATTGGGTGAAAGACTTATCAGAAGAATCCGACTCGGGAAAGTGCGTCATGACTCCCTCGATCTCCAGATGCTCCAGTTGGGAAAGTCTGTCAAAAACGTCTCCGATATCTTCATGCCAGAATCCAATCCTCCCCATGCCAGTGTCCACTTTGACATGTACTTTTGCCTTGGACTCATATAAAGAAGCCAAGAGATTCAATGCTTCCGCAAACTCAATGCTCGGAACGACCACACGAATGTCACGGCGAATTGCCTCCTC
>JAKQFZ010001009.1 GCA_029558215.1 Candidatus Omnitrophota bacterium | reverse complement strand
TGCACAGACGACAACACCTTCAGACGCTCTCGCTCACGTTCACTCATCTGTAGTTTCATCCTCTCGGTCTTGACCTCCTATCAAAACAAAGGGGACAATCCTACTTTGCACATAGGGGACATTACTACTTTGCTGCGACACCTATCTTCTCACAACTTGCCAGACATTGATCGTTCTGGGATAATCCTTTTTTGGAGCCTCGATTGAGGCGATAGTATCTGGAGGATGAAATCATGAAACGAAGCAAGCGATGGATACTCCTGCTTGTGCTTCTGTCCATCATCGGTGTGATTGTGATCATCGGTTCGGAGCGTCTTGCGACCGAGAAGGCGGTAATCACTCCCAACAGCGTGTTCATATTGGATCTTCGAGAGAGCTATCCCGAAGTGGTGACGACCGGCATTGCAGAACTTATGGGGGAGCCACGTCTATCTTTTCGACAACTGGTAACCTCTGTTCGTCGAGCGGCCGAGGAGCCGAACGTCCGAGCCTGTCTTCTGAATACTGGCATGGGTGGTCTGGGTTGGGCGCAAACGGAAGAACTTCGTGACGCTCTTGTGTATTTCAAGAGTACCGGTAAACCCGTGATTGCCTATCTGGAGACTGCCCAGACTCGTGACTACTACCTTGCGTCCGTAGCGACAGAGGTCTATATGGCTCATGAGGGTTTTCTTCATCTCAGCCTGCTGGCCGAAGTTCCGTTCATGAACAGGGCGCTGGGGAAGCTTCGAATTGAACCGGACTTCATCTGGGAAGGCAAGTACAAGTCATCTCCAGAAATGTTTCTGAGGGATTCCATGTCGGAACCGCACCGCGAAGAGATGAACTCCCTGCTGGACTCCATCAAATACACCATGATGCAGAGCGTTGCGGACGTTCGAGGAATCAGTCCTGAGATTTTCCAATCTGCGCTGGACGAGACGTTTCTCACCGCCAAGAGAGCGAAGGAACTCAGACTTGTTGACCAGCTTCTGTACCCCGACGAAGTGACCAAATCCATCAAGACGCAGTTGGAAGTGACAGAGATTGGCAAATCCTATCCGGCAGATTACGGTTTCACAGATGGACTGCTGGCAAAGATATCCAACCGACCGAAGGTTGCAGTTGTCTATGCGGTCGGGGTGATCCAAGCGGGTTCAAGTCAGCAGGGTGGCATCTTTGGGGACATTCTGGGAAGCGACACCCTCTGGAGACAATTGGAAGACTTGCGCAAGGATTCAGCTGTTCGTGCTGTGGTGCTTCGGATAGACAGTCCGGGAGGATCGGGGCTTGCCTCGGACATCATCTGGCGTGGCGTTACACGCTTGAGGGAGAAGAAGCCCGTCATCGTCTCCATGGGAGACATGGCCGCATCTGGTGGCTATTACATTGCCATGGGAGCCGATCACATCATTGCAGAACCGAACACGCTGACAGGTTCGATCGGCGTCTTTGCTGGGAAATTCAACATGAAGGGCTTCTACGACTGGCTTGGTTTGACCTTTGAGCAGTTGAAGGGTGGCCAGCAGGCGGACATCTTTAGTGATAACAGCAATTTCAGTCCTGAGCAGCGCGCCATCATTCAATCGTCGCTTTCTGATTTCTACAAGACTTTTGTTGCAAAGGCAGCTCAAGGCAGAAAGAAGGAATTCGAGCAGATCCACGCGGTTGCGCAAGGACGAGTCTGGTCTGGCATTCAGGCTCTGGACGCGGGTTTGGTGGATCAACTTGGGGGGCTTGACACAGCCATTGATGTAGCGCGGGAGCGAGCAGGCATCGTTGGGGATATTCAACTGGTCATCTATCCAAAGAAGAAGGGGATCCTCTCCTTTTTCCGCAAGGGAGAGGGCAAGTTCGAACTCCAGATGCCGGAACAGATTCAGACACTGATGAGATACGAGGCGCTGGCCAGGATGTTTGAACGCGACCGAGTTCTTGCGCTGGTTCCCGAGTTCATCAAGCAGTAGATTCATGCGATTCCAAGATCTTCACGAAGCCTTTCGACAGCAGCAGTTGACGCAACGGTTGGCGCACAGCATTCGTCATTTGCTCAACGGTCAGACCGTTCGATTCATGGAAGTCTGTGGGGGGCATACGGCGGCGGTTCTTCGATTTGGCATTCAAGCGCTTCTCCCCGACAGCATACAACTGCTCTCCGGCCCGGGATGTCCGGTCTGTGTGACGCCTCAGGTGGTTGTTCGACAGTCTTTGGAGGTTGCCGACAGGGACGATTCGCTCCTGGCGACATTCGGGGACATGATGCGGGTTCCTTCCACCGATGGCAGCCTTGAAGATGCTCGTGCAAGAGGTGCATCCATCCGAGTGATCTACTCGCCACTCGATGTGCTCGATCTGGCGAGAGAGAACCCCCTCAAGAAAGTGGTACTGCTGGCGATTGGATTTGAGACTACCGCCCCTGCCACGGCCAAACTGCTGCTGGAAGCAGAGCGGGCGAATGTTAAGAACCTGTTTGTTCTTTGTGCTCACAAGACGATGCCAGAGGCCATGTCCTGGCTGCTCGAACAAGGACAGACTGCACTTGATGGATTCATCTGCCCCGGTCATGTCAGCACCATCATTGGAGCGAAGCCTTACGATCTTCTTCCTCGTGAACATGGAGTCGGTTGCGCGATCGCCGGGTTCGAACCTCTGGACATTCTTCTGGCGATCCATCGTCTGCTGGAGCAGAAAATGAGCCAAACTCCTCGTGTGGACATCTGCTACAGTCGAAGTGTCACACTGAAGGGCAACGTGAAAGCCCAGGCAATCCTGAACACTGTCTTGGAGCCATGTTCATCCATTTGGCGAGGCCTGGGACTCATTCCCAACAGCGGCCTGCGTCTTCGCGAGCGCTTCTCACATTTCGACGCCGTGAGAATGCTTCACCTGCAAACCGAGGGATACAGAATTTCGGATGGCTTTGAAGCGGACTGCCGATGCAGTGAGATTCTACGTGGTCTCGTTCGACCGACGGAGTGTCCTTTGTTTGGGACGCGATGCACCCCAGAATCACCGGTGGGTACATGTATGGTCAGTCCCGAGGGGACGTGTCAGAACTACTATGTTCTTGGCTCCGTCTCTGCTGACTGAGCGACCTGCTGATAGACTTTGAGTGTTGCCCTTGCTGCCCGCTCCCATGTGTGGCTTTGGGCGGCTTGGCGGGCGTTTCGCCCCAGATGCGTTGCCAGTTCCTTGTCCTTCAGGATGTCTTCTACGGCATTTGCCCACCCTTCAATGTCATAGGCGTCCACCATCAAGCCAGTGCCTTCCTTACGCAGCAGATCCAAACTGGCTGCAATTCCCGAAGCGACGACGGGCAGACCGCTTGCCATGGCTTCCAGAAGTGGAAGTCCAAAGCCCTCATGAAGGGAAGGGAAAGTGAATGCAGAAGCGCCTTGGTACAGAGGATACAGATCTTCTTCGGGCACAAATCCCAGAAATGAAACAGACTCCACCAGATCGGCTGAGTCGGCAAGGGCAAGCACCGACTTGTAGTTCCAGCCAGGCCGTCCGATGACAGCCAGAAACGGCTCCATTCCGCGTGTCCGAAGCACGGAAAGTGCTCGCAAAAGCGTTACCAGATTCTTGCGCGGTTCGAGCGTTCCTACGGCGAGCACATATTGTTCGGGCAACTGATAGTGGTTCCGGACAGCGTTGATCCTATCGGAAGATACTTGTTGGAAGAACTCCTCGCTCACACCCAAGCCGATTACTGTGACGTCATGGGGTTCAAGGTGAAAGACTTCAGCGATCTCCTTGCGCGAGTGTTCTGAGTCGGTGATCAGTGCTGCAGAGCGACTTACGACTTTGGGAACAAGCCTTTGGTAGAGCGAACGATGAATGCTTCGAACCGTCTTCGGGAAAACCTCATAGGCGACATCATGAACCGTTGTGACCAGTGGCGTTCGACCCCATACGGGTGCCACAAACTGAGGCACATGAAGCAAGTCCAATCCGAGGCGTTGTGCGTGCAGGGGAAGAAATGTCTGTACCCAGAGTGGTCGAAGCGGTCTCGCTCTCAACAGAAGACGGTGCGTGACAAAATTCAAAGGCAAGACGCCGAGTCCCAACTGCTCAACGCGACACGTGTGGAAGATGTGGTATTCGTTCACACTGTCCAGGCGAGCCAGAGCGTGAAGCAGTTGGCGTGAGTAGACCCCGCTTCCGCTCCTGTTGTCTGCTGCCAATGCGTCAAAACCGATTTTCACGGGTACTCTATTCCCAAAGAAGATCCTGCCTCGGCAAAAGATCAGCAGGAAAGGATTCGTAGAGAGTCTGCTTCAGTTTCAGCAGAGACTTCTGTCTCCCTTTTGAGATGCCGTGCTTTCTGGCGACCTCAAAAGCCTCGTTCAAGTATTTCTCCGCCTCTCGGAAGTGCTTTGTCAGCATCAGTCCTTGCACCAAAGTTTCGTAGGAGATGAAATCCTTTGGACTCACGCTGATTTCCTCCGTCAGAATCTTTGTACCACGTTCTTTGTTTCCTGCCAAAATGGTCAGAAAGGCGAGTCTTCGGATATTCGCCTTTGTAGGCAACTCATCTTCGGCGGATATCTCATCGAATGCTTTTTGGAAGTTCTCTGCCGCCTGTACGTACTGCCCCTTCTTTTCGAGGATATCGGTGTATCTTTCGTAAATGTAGGAGTAGGGCATCTGTGGGTCTCTGGGATAGACATTCAGCACTCGGTTCAAAATGGTTCCAACAGCGTCCATGAGGTTGGGTGAAGGACTCAGCTCGATCAGCGTCAGAATGTCATCAAGCGTCAAAGAGAAGTCTTCCGTCTCCAGCGACTTGTCGAGAAGGTTGAGAACTCGATCCATCGTGCATATACGGCAGAACAATTCCACACAGTGCTTCTTCTGGGAGTAAGACCGCCAACTCGTATAGTTCAGAAGCAGTTTGCCACAGCCGGCGCATTTCTTCTTTTTCCTCCTGCACTTTGTGCAGAGGAGTACCCTTCTGGACATAGTCCCATCCCCAAGCTGATCCATGACCTGGGAAGGCTCAATTCCGTTGTGACATTCGGCACAGTCAAATCCGAACGGGATTCCGGTGCCTTTCTCTTCTGCGGGCACATATCGGAAAATGCTTTTCCAGAAATTGTATTGCGTTGGGAGAGGGAAATCATTCTTGAGTGAAAACTCTGCAGCATCCTCAATGATTCGACGCGCTCTGGCAAGTGAGATGTCGGTTTGCTCGACAGCGTGTACTCCCTGATCTTCCAGGAATTCAGCAACTCTCATCTTGGCAACGTCGTCGGAAACCATCGCACATGAAGTCCCTTGGGTGAGGCAAAGACCCTGAAGCCAGGTATCAATATGGAAGAAAACGCTTCGGAGCCTTTGCAGAGGTGATCTCTGGTTGACCAACATGGTGTACTGTCCCGATGCCTCTGTGCTGCAGAGATAGACCTGAACTTCTGGTTGTTTGGATTCACAAAACAAGATTTCATTCAGAGAGATGCCGTGCTTCGTCAACCATTTCTCCTGGGCTCGGAGAGCGTTTCGGACTCTTTCGTCTGGATGCATGGCCAGAGCACGAACCAACAGGCTGAGGTGCTTCTGAGAGACTTGTGTCATCTTCTGCAGTATCTTCAGCGCGACGGATGTGGGTACAAGATCTGCCACATGCGCCAAGAGTCTTCCGAAGGCTGGTATTGTCGCTTGGTACCCCAAGTCAATGCAGGAGACCATGGCTTCCTCGGAGAGCAGTGCCCATGCCTCTTCGATGGGCAGATCGATCTCTTCGGTCCTCTCGATCAGCCGTCGTAACGCTACTTCTGGATTTTCGGGCAGATTCAGGGCAAAACCTTCTTGTCCCAGTAGTTTGTAGGCCTCATTCCGCTCCTTGACAATTGTCTCCAGGATGCACCGCCTGACCGGATCTATATTCGGTGAACGCAGGAGCGTGTCCAGCATGATATCCACTTTCCTCGTCGGAAGAAGACTCAGGCACGCTGAGGCCTCCATCGCAGGACTCGGTTCGGCAAAAAGCACCATCTGGATGATCTCGAGCAACAAGTCATCTGAGATATCCCCAAAGGCGTTCACAAAAGGGGAATCCTGTTGCTCGGGCGCATCCAAAACGCAGTCAATAACCTTCAACGCCTGTCGCGTGATTGCAGGATCGGATTCCAGAGGGAGAGGATGTGAAACTGGTTTGGGACTGAAATCAAGTATGTTTGAAGGCGATTTCTCAGGCTGACTTGATCGGCCTTTCTTCTGTTTCTTTGTGCTCATCTTCTTCCCCAGTATCTGCTTCTTCGCGAGACGTTCGCTCGGCGAGAATGAAATGTTCGATTGTAATCTTTCTGCGGAGCCTCACCATAGGAATAACGTCCGGTCTTGCCAATGAGGCAGACCCATTCCATCTATGGCAGTCTTTCGGATATTACATCCAACTCCAAGTGAGACTCTAGGCGCATTTGTCCATGAAATAAAGGGAAAAATCCCAGGATTCAGTCCCACATTGAGCCCAGCATGATCTCTGCAGGAAGCTTTCCGCTGCGGAGATAGTCCAGAAGCACGGATTTGATGGGCGGATGAATGGTCAAACTCGGAATCTCTTCCATGGGAACAAAACGGGCTTCGGCAAGAATCTCTTCGTCTCCGAGAGCCAATTCTCCGCCCAAAAGCTCGGCATGCAGAAAAAGGTTCAGAACATGACGATGTCCATCCGGCGGAAGTGACTCGCAGACAAACAGCAGGTTCCCCGGTCGCACACAGAGACCGGTTTCCTCCATGAGTTCGCGCACCGCACAGCCGGTGATTGTCTCTCCGAATTCCAGTCCGCCTCCAGGAAGGAGCCAATAGGTCTTTTCTGCTTTCTGATGGCGAATCATCAGAACGGCATTCTCCTTCTGAACGATAACGGCGACTCGTATCTTGATAGATTTTTCCTTCATCAACCTGACCGCTCTCTGGTGACGACAAAAGGTTTCACTTTCGGAAGAAGAGACAGGGGAATCTCACATTCAAGATCAATGCACGATTCGCCAAAGGACTCCGAAATTACCTTGCCCTCTTCGTGAATCTGGGAACGAATACGACCTTCACTGTATGGAAGACGCAGGAGAACTTGTCTTCTGGAACTGGAGACAAAACTCCCGATGAGTTCCACCAACTCTGACAAACCCTCTCTCGTCTTTGTGGAAACAAGGCATGACGGTTCATGGGGAACACGCCAGTCCATCACTTCACTGTCAGGTTCGAGCGTGTCCGACTTGTTGAAGACCGTCAGCACTGGGCGATCCATGACTCCGAGTTCCTCGAGAATCTTTCGCGCTGCCTCGATCTTCTGCTCCATCCCGGGACAGTTCACTTCCACTACGAGCAGAATCAGAGCAGATGTCTTGATCTCTTCCAGAGTCGCCCGAAAAGCGATCTTGAGATCCTTGGGCATATCACGGATGAACCCAACCGTATCGGTCAGAAGCGCCTGCGTTCCATCCTGTAGAGGCAGTTTGCGTGTCGTTGGATCCAATGTGGTGAAAAGCTGATCTTCAGCAGAGACATCTGACTCCGTCAGGGCGTTCAGAAGCGATGACTTTCCCGCGTTGGTGTAGCCGACGAGAGACACAACCGGCAGCCCCGATTGTGATCGCGACTTGCGTTGTTCCGTCCGGTGCTTGCTGAGTTTTCCCAATTCCTCTTTCAGTTTGGTGATTCGGTACTGGATGCTTCTTCGATCCGTCTCCAACTGCGTTTCACCCGGGCCACGGGTACCGATGCCTCCGCCGAGCCTTGACATGAGAACGCCCCGACCCGTGAGGTGAGAAAGACGGTAACGAAGTTGAGCCAGCTCCACTTGAAGACGTCCCGAACGGGAATGTGCATGCTGGGCAAAAATATCCAGAATCAGTTCTGTTCGATTGAGCACCTTGCGCTCAAGGCGACGTTCGAGATTCCTCTGTTGAACGGGAGATAAATCGCGTTGGAAGACCACGACATCTGGATCGAGGTTCTGACACATGTCCGAGATTTCATCCACTTTTCCCTGTCCGAGAAAAGTCCCGGAATGCGGTTCCTGGACAACGGTTTGAAGGCAGCAAAGGATTTCAAGATTGGCGGTTTCCGCCAACCCAAGCATTTCCTGCATGATGAGCTCGCGCTCATCTTTTGAAAGGGCGCCTTTTATGAAAGCGCCAACAAGCAACGCCCTTTCAGCATGCACACAACTGTCAAACATGGATGCCAATCAGAAGGGTTTCCGCCTGGGTTGTCAAGCCGACTACTCGGGGCGCGAGTTCTGGCCGTGCGAAGAGTTCCATCTCACGCGGGTTTCCGCAGACATGTAAGCGACAGAGTGCTTGTAGATAAAGCGCTGCTCTTCGCCGTCCTCGGATTCCATGATGACTGTGAAATTGTCGAATGCCACAATGCGCCCTACGATCTCGCCTCCATCCAGAAGCC
>JAKQFZ010000956.1 GCA_029558215.1 Candidatus Omnitrophota bacterium | reverse complement strand
CGCTTGAGCGCCAGATCGCCAAAGATGGGCAGTCGAAGGCGTATTCTGTCGAGCGCCGTCTTGCCTTCTTCGGTCGAGGCAAACTTCTTCAGACTGAACACCCCCAGAGCGATCAGACCTGCGACAATCCACCAGTAGTTCTTCACGGCTGAGCTGACCAGAACCAGCATTTGTGTCGGCGCGGGAAGTGTCTGCCCCATATCTTCGAACATCCCCTGAAACTTCGGGATGACAAAAGTCAGCAGAACGAGGATGGCAAGCATTCCGACGCACAGCATCAGAATCGGATATGCCATCGCGCTCATGATTCTTCCCTTCATCTCGTCCTGTTCTTCGGCGAAATCCGCCAACCGCTCCAACACAGTCTCCAGCATCCCGCCCGTCTCTCCCGCCCGAACCATGGTCGAGTAGAGATCAGGGAATATGCTCGGATGCTTCGCCAGTGCGTCTGAAAAGGCCAGCCCACCCTGAACCCCATTGCGAACATCCTCGACAACGCGCCGAAACTTGTCTTTGCTCGTCTGTGTCTCGATTACTGCAAGCGCACGAACCAAGGGCAGACCCGCCTTGAGGAGATCGCTCATCTGTCGGGTGAAAACCGTGACGTCCTTGGCTCTCACACGCTCGAACATCTTCATGGAGACCTGTTTCTCAAAAGCGCCTTCATCCATTTGTTCCTGGACTTTCAGCGGAAAACATCGCATGCCCTGGATTTTGGAGATCACGGCACGACGGCTCTCGGCTTCAATGACGCCTTCGATAATCTCTCCCGTTGCTTTCTTGGCCTTGTACTCAAATCTTGGCATTACTCGAACTCCCGATAGGGACGATTATGTCAACTCGGTGCTTCGGTCTTTCAGCGCCAGAGACTGCGCTGCCATGGCATCCGTCATTTGTTTGATCTCACCACCAGCGGCGCTGCCCACATCGGAGAACGAATCTTCCTGAGTGACACGCAACACCTCGTCAATGGTGGTGGTTCCGTTGAGAACCTTGAGCCATCCGTCCTGTCGAAGGGTTTTCATCCCTTCATCAAGAGCAGCCTTCTTGATGATGTTCGCCGAAGCGCGTTCCATGGTCAGTTCCTTGACACGTTCCGAAATGGGGATAATCTCATAGATACCCGTTCTACCCTTGTATCCAAGGAACTTGCACGCTTCGCACCCACGCCCCCTGTACAGTTCAAGTTCCGAAGCCATGTTTCGCGGAAGTCCCATGCCTTCCAACTGCACTGGATCCGGATGGCACGTCTCTTTGCAGCTTTTGCAGATGACTCGAACCAGGCGCTGTGCCAGCACTCCGATGACCGAAGACGCCACCAGATAGGACTCAATACCCATGTCCAGGAGCCTTGTGAATGCGCCTGCTGCGTCGTTGGTATGCAGGGTGGAGAAAACCAAATGCCCCGTCAGCGCTGCGCGAATGGTGATCTCGGCAGTCTCCGAGTCACGGGTTTCTCCCACCAACATGATGTCAGGGTCTTGGCGCAGGAATGCTCTCAGGATTCGTGCAAAGGTCAGATCAATCTTCGGAAGAACCTGCACCTGGGTGATGCCTCGCATCTGATATTCGATCGGATCTTCAACCGTGACGATTTTCACCTCAGGCTTGTTGAGCATGTCGAGGGCACCGTACAAGGTTGTCGTCTTTCCACTTCCCGTCGGACCTGTGACCAGCACAATGCCATGGGGCAGACTGATCAGGTTGGTGAACTTCTTGTAAGTGTCCTCATCCATTCCAAGATCTGAAAGTCGGTAGAAGGTTCCTGTTCGATTCAAGATACGGATGGAGATGGATTCCCCAAAAGGTGTCGGCACTGTACTGACTCGGAAGTCATACTCCTGGTTGTCCAGCCGAAAAGGAATTCGACCGTCCTGGGGGATTCGCTTCTCGGCAATGTTCATGTCGGCCATAATCTTGATACGCGAAATGACCGCCGATTGGTAATGTCGGATCGAGGGGGGGACAGACGCTTCGTAAAGAAGACCATCAATTCGATAGCGGATTCGCAACTCATCTTCAAAAGGCTCGAAGTGAATGTCCGTTGAACGATCCCGAATCGCCTCCGTCACAATCTGATTCACAAACCGGATAATCGAAGCGTCTTCGGAAGCGTCCTCCAACTCAGACTCACCAGCCTGAATCTCCGAAAACCCATCTTCCGTCATAAGGCTGTCAAGAGTGTCGGCACCGATCCCGTAGTAGCGCTTGATCGCTTCGGTAATCTCGTGGCTGACTCCCAGCACCAGCTGAACCTCGCATCGCAGCAGCATGCGAATGTCATCTATCGCGTGGAAGTTCAAGGGATCGGCGGTGACGACTTTCAGAACGTTGCTCTTGTACGACAGAGGAAGAATGTTATAGCGGTGGACAATTCGAACGGGAACCATGTTCAGAATGTCCTGTTCAACAGTCGCCTTGGACGCGTCCACCCAACTGAGTTTGAAGTGGTCGGCAATTCGATTCAGCAGTGCATCCTGTTCGATGACTTCATTGCGAATCAGAATCGTGTCCAGATTTTCTCGGGTCTTGTCCTGCTCGGCAATGGCACGATTGACCTGCTCTTCGGTCAACAAGCCAATGGACGTCAGCAGCTCTGCGTACCGCTTTCCCAGATGAATCAGTCGCGTTGCCATATCCAGTCCTCCTCGTGTTCCTTATATGTGAAGCAAGACAAGTGCCAATCTCCTATACTTCGACCGCATGGCATATATTCAATTGAAATTCAATGGGTTAGATTAGTGCAAGAGTCTTCAAGGAAAAGGGCTGTGAAGCGATATCCCGATTCACCAATCGGGTTTTCACAATCGCTCTGCTTGGGAAACAGAGCAAGGTGGGTCGTCCTCAACCCAGGAATTCGGAGCGGGGTACTCGCTACACGCTTAGAATCCCCCCTTGATCCCCCCTTGTCGAAGGGGGACTTTCTGGAACCCCCCTTAACAAGGGGGGCAGGGGGGATTTGCATTGCTTCTGAAGCGTACAGAGCCTTGCAGCCGAAGCATACGAAAAGGCAGACCAAAGGATGAATCCGAAGCCCTACGCGCTGCGGGCTTTCCGTGTTGCCTGTGCCTGAAGGAATTCACGCTCTTTCGTCCGCCAGTATTCAATGCGCTCGTCAAGGCTCATGTCCTTCGTTTCCTCATAGATTCGCTCGGCGGCTTTACGCTTCATTTCAACGCAGTCAAAATCTTTCGTTTTCTTCATATTCAATCACCTCGTCGGGCGTATGAATACCTATCTCGCCATATCCTTGAACGATATTGATCGCATTATATAACGCGATCTTGTCAAAGTGAACTATATGCTTGAAATTCCAGCTTACCAGTAATGAACACCGCATGACTGTGGCAAAGGCAACGTGAAGAGCATCGTCAGCGCTTCGAACACCCACGATGCCCGCCTTCAGATAAGCATCTTGGAGAATGACCGCTTCTGCCGCGCCTTGTGCGTCGGCAGCCCTTGCTGCTGTCTTCAGATAGAGACGTCGGACACCATCAGGGGCACTGGCTATCTCTTGCTCCAAGAGAGGTGAAACGCATATCTCGAACCTCCCCTGTTCTGCTTGCTCGAAAAATCGGCTACTTGAATCCCTGAACTCTTCATCGAATACTCCACCGTAGACGGACGTATCCGCGTACACTCGTATGATCCTGCTTTGACTCATCTGCTCTTCCCTCCAGAAGAAGTGAAGACTCTGGTCACATTGCTCTCAAGCCGGAACTCCAAATTCCTATGCGCCACTCGCTCGGCTGCGATCGCGAGGCTCAGCACTCGCTTCTTCTGAAAAGAGGCGGGTACAGAGCCCCGCGTTCCCGGAGGATATGTCCTGCTTCGGGAGCGCGCAAAGCATGTCCTGAGCCTGTCGAAGGGCCTTGCTTCCGAAGCATACGAAATCCTTATTTGCATCGTTGCGGTTCTGTTGTAGGCGGGATGGGTCATCCCGCAGTTCATCGCCTGCCCAGATGAGCCATCTGGGCTACAACTCTTTGTCATTCCGAGCGAGTCTTCGAAGCGAGGAATCTCTCTTCATT
>JAKQFZ010000954.1 GCA_029558215.1 Candidatus Omnitrophota bacterium | reverse complement strand
TCGCCTGAGACGCCGCATTCTCCAAGAGGCTTGCTATGTTTGACCGACCAGAGATTCTCGACAGACTTAGCGATCTGCTCCAAGCCTTGGAGCGGATTCCAAAGCGCTGCTCTTCCATCAATTCACCGGAGGATTTCCTGGCAGGAATTATATCTGATGTTTCAATTCCTCGGCTATCGTAGCCGCCCAAGCTGAAATGGCATTCCAGTCTCGGAAATCACCGAGTGGTGCCTTGATCATCTTAACGAGCAGCCTTTCAATGATATTCATCTTGCTCACGTTCAACACGCCATGAAACAGAGCGATATCACGGGGACGTATGCGGTCTGCAACAGTCTGCAGACCTGCTGGGAACCGCCAACCTTTCATCAACTCCACGGGATCCCCTTTGCCTGTTGGCCCGCTCGAGAAAAGCCAGACGAGATGTCTGGCCAGCTCATCTTGATTGGTGACAAGAAACCGCGCTGCTTCCTTGCGCCATCGCCCGGCGTACACTCCACTGCCCAGGACGATTGCCTTGTAGCGAGAAACGTCTCCCACATGCTCGACAGACTCCACCTCAATCTCCAATCCCAGCTGCCGTAGCGTCTCACCGATCCTCTCGGCAATCTCGCGTGTTGCTCCGTACTTGGTCGCATAGGTTACAAGAATCTCAACCATGGGATGCTCCTCTTTTGTAGGATATGGGCCAACCAATTCGCACCACTTGCACTCTTTTCTGAATACCAATACCATCATACATTAAAGAACTTCAGGAGGAAATTGTCACATGCTTCATTTCGTGCACGTTCTGATTATCCTGTGTCTCCTTTTTGCATCAGGAATGTACCTTGCCTGGCCTGTTGCTGCACAAATGGATTCGAGCGCTTTCCAACAGCAACTGCAGTCGCTGATGAACACCCTTCACGGCAAGCGAGTTGCCCTCTTGACGAATCCGACGGGTGTGGACGATCACTTCGACTTCATCGCCGACCGACTGATCTCCGATGCCAGCATCACCTTGGTCTGCTTCTTTGCGCCGGAGCATGGACTTCGCGGAGATCAACAGGCGGGAGGCGGCGTTCAAGACTACACGGATCCCATAAGCGGTCTGCCGGTCTATTCGCTCTATGGTTCACGTCTTGCGCCGACCGCTGATCAACTTCAGGGCGTGGATGTGTTGGTGTTTGACATTCAGGATGTTGGCGTTCGTTTCTACACGTATGTCTGGACGATGACCTACGCGATGGAATCCGCGGCGGCCAATGGTGTGAAGTTTGTGGTCTTTGATCGGCCAAATCCCATTGGATGCGATCGGGTCGAAGGTGCTCCCATTCCATTTGATGGGGGTCTGGTCGGACGGCTCTGGCCTGGACAGCCTTTTGGCGTCTCGACGAGGCATGGGATGACCGTGGGTGAGATCGCTCGTCTGGTCAATGGTGCCTGGATGAACCCCAAAGCCGAATTGGAAGTCATTCCGATCCCCGGTTACACGCGCTCGATGACATTTCAGCAGACGGGCTATCCCTGGGTGATTCCTTCTCCAAACATGCCCACCATTGACACGGCAACAGTCTATCCTGGTACTTGTGTCTTTGAGGGAGTGAATCTCAGCGAAGGCAGAGGAACAACCCGACCTTTTGAGTTTATCGGAGCGCCATTCATCAACGCGTTCGACTACGCCAATGCGCTCAATGCGCTCGATTTGCCTGGTGTGCGTTTTCGAGCCGCCTACTTCACTCCCATGTTTGACGACCACGCTGGGAAGCAGTGCGGTGGCGTTCAGGTGCATGTCACCAATGTCAATCAGTTCGACCCTATCAGAACAGGCCTCTATATGCTGAAGACTGTAGTGACGATGTATCCCAGCAATGTCACCGTCGGCTCTTACGTCTCCACTCTGATGGGTTTTTCGAATCTCCACACGCGAATCCAAACAGAGCAAGTGGATTCCTTGATCGCCGAATGGCAGACGAATCTGGACGCCTTTAAGACGCTTCGGGAAGAGTACATTATCTATCCGACGAGTGTCGGTGGCGTGAGTCTCTGGGCAACGCAGTGACTTGGGAGTGTCAGAGCATGAGCACGACGGAAGAGAGCGTTTCGGCATTGGCAATACAGACTCGGAATCTCTGCGTTCAGTACCGACGATTCCTGCGACCTGCCGTTGATGCCCTGGATGGTCTGAACCTTTCCGTGTCGTACGGAGAGGTGTTTGGCTTTCTGGGACCCAACGGAGCAGGCAAGAGCACTGCGATCAAAACCTTGCTGGGTCTTGTTTTTGCGCGAACGGGCTCTGCGCAGATTCTCGGCAGGCCGGCTGGCTCCCTGGAAGCCAGAAGACGAATCGGATACCTTCCAGAGGTTGCGCTCTACTATCCCTATCTGAAAGCCAGTGAGATGCTCGCCATGTATGGTCGCATCCAAGGGCTGTCCTGCGAGCAGCTGAAAAGGGAG
>JAKQFZ010000101.1 GCA_029558215.1 Candidatus Omnitrophota bacterium | reverse complement strand
GGGAATAGAGGTCGTCGTTCTCCACGCGGTACAGAGTGTAGTCTCCAAACTTACCGTTCATGAGTTTGCTCTTGAGAGTCTTGATGTCAACGTCTCTGGGGATCTTCTTGTCCGTGAGCCACCTGTAACGATAGCGTGACTCGTAGGTGTTTGCAGATCCGATCCCATGACCAACAACCGATCCTGTCTTGCGGTCAAGGATCTCGATTTCAACGGTGACATCATAGAAGCCAGTTTCGAGGTTCTTGGTCTCCTTCAAGTCCTTCACGGTCGCGGCGAACCCGTACAACTCACACAACTTCTCCGCTCCCGGTTTCAGAAGTCCGGGCTTGTCAGTTCCGGGGATCACACCGTAGTCTTGATCCTTGATCATGACATCCTTGAAGAACCTCTGCGTCATCTCCATCATGGTCTTCATGTTGTAAAGCTTCTGCTCGAACTGCTGTAACGCCATCATGCTTCCTGATTCCGCTTGCTGTAGGCTGATGCTCAATTCATTACCTCCATGTCGAGTGACAGATTTTGTAGAACCCGCACCACTCAGGGGTGCATTTCCAGTCGTCGGGATCTCTGGGATAGAACAGTCCATCCCTTACACACCGGGCAACGTAACCGAACTGCCTCATCAAACGGGTCTTCTGCCAGTCCTGAATTGGGTCAACAGGGACGGTAACGGTCTTGGGAACCTTTGTTCTCACGAGATAGTCCTTTTGGAAACCACTAGGGGGTACACCGTAGACGTGTTCAAACCCAATCCAGTAAGTTGCGCCTTGGATATCTTCCGCTAAACCATTTTCCTGCTGCTTCTTGGAGGGCGATTTGGACGATGTTTTCAGGTCGTGTACCATGCGGTCTTCGTCGGCTAGGTCGATGATCAGTTTGACTTCGAACTCTACGCCTTCAAGTGGGACGTTGATTGTGTGTTCTGCGAGAATCGGTTGAATCTTGGGGGCTAATTCTTCCATATAGACCCCTACCGCCAAAATACCTTCGTCCTTAACCTCTCCTGGTTTCTCACCTTCTTCCCATGCGGTTTCGTCTTTCAGTTTGTCGAACTCGTCAGACCACACTTCCTGAACGTGTTCGATTGGTAGATCCTCATGCGAATCGATCTTCTGTTTGTAATTGACCTCAATGGATCTGTGCGTGACAGATCCAAACGTCAATGCGGATTTCGGCGGAACCTTCAGACCTTCGACTTGTGAGAAGTAATATTGAAGGGGGCATCTGAGATACGTCCGAACCTGATTTACCGAGAGGTATGATTTCGGCAACGCGACCTCAATTGCATACCTTCGTTGCCTGAGATAGTCCGTAGCCTTCTGATCGACCAGGATCTCAAAGCCGTTCCCCCTGGGTTCAATCGAGACGGGCTTGATCCATTCGGGGATTTTGGGCTTGCCGTCTTCATTGGAGACGTGGAACCTACAAAGCGACAATCTGCTCACCCACTACTTCCAGGTGCCCGACCTGATGCTCGACGAGATATTGGACAAACTCATCGAAATCGCAGAACAGGTGTCTCTTGTAGACCTTCACGGACTGGCCTTTGAAGATGCAGTGGTTGTAGTAGGACTTAGTTTCTTCCTCGGCTGGTTTCTGAGTCGCCCATCCCTTCATCAGCATGTAGGACGCTTGGCACTTCTCGTTGCAGAAGGGCATGTAATTCCATACCCTGATCAAGTCGCCCTTGCGGAAGATGTGGGAACAGAGTTCACACTTTTCGTCGGGTCTGATGTACGTCATGATCATGGCCTCTTTTCGTACTCTGATGGGGCCGACTTCTGCAACCTCCGAAACGCTTTCATCGTCGCCTTCATGTCGCGAAGTACATCGAAGCCTTTGAGGATGATCGGCTTGCCTCCGTCCCACCTGCGGTAGTCCTCCCAACGGGCGGAGTTATCCGATCTGTAAGCGGTTAGGTAGACTTTGCGTCTTTCGGCGCGGGGGAGAGCAATGATGTCGTCACTGACACTCATTTCATTACCCCCTCAATCGCATCAACGATGTATCCCAACACCTTCGCCAGCGATTCCCCGACGTAACCCTTAGCGACCTCATCTCTC
>JAKQFZ010000952.1 GCA_029558215.1 Candidatus Omnitrophota bacterium | reverse complement strand
ATGGCCGAGCTTCAGGCGATTCTGGAGGCGCTTCTTTTTGTCTCTCCCGAGCCGATGTCGCTGGTTCGGTTTACGTCTCTGATCGGCAGCGTGCCCAAGATTGAAGTGGAAGAGGCGTTGCGGAGCCTTGGCCACGCACTGGAGCAAGAAGAGCGGGGCGTGCGTTTGGCCGAGATCGCCGGTGGGTATCGGCTGGTGACCAAGCAGGAATATGCACCATGGATCAAACGATTGGATAAGACCAAAACAGCGGCGAAGCTGTCAAGATCCGCGCTGGAGTCTTTGGCGATCATTGCCTATAAACAACCGTTGGTCCGCGCGGAAATCGAAGAGATTCGTGGAGTGGAAACCTCCGGTGTGTTGCGTACGTTGCTGGAACGGAAGCTGGTGCGGATCGTCGGGCGCAAAGAAGTACCTGGGCGTCCGATCATGTATGGCACCACCAAATTCTTTCTGGAGCATTTCGGCCTCAGCGATCTCTCCCAACTACCTCCGCTCAGAGAGTTCAAAGAGCTGAGCGAGGGAGAACAGTCTCTGCTTCCTATTGAGGGGGACATGGTGTCCACAGAGGAGCTGGAATCGGTACCGGACTCCGAATCAATTGAAGATTCAGAACAAGAGAGGGGAGAGGTCATCGACGCAAATGAGGAGCAGCCTGTCGGTGACGAGGACCAATCTTCTCAGTTGCAGGAGATGTTTGACGCAGAGCCCCAACCAGCCAATCACTAACCGGTCTGGCTCTCTTCAAGAATCCACGCTCACCAATCAGCCGCTCGTGCCGGATGCAACGAGGTTTGCAACAATTCTCGAGTCGACAATTGAGAGAGAAACGTCTTGTTACTGGACGCTAATGATCTGAAATAGTTACGGGGACGGTGGGGTTTTCTTGGACTGATCGCTTTTCAGTCGTTGGAGTTCGGCGCTTTGCTCATCCACCTTCCGTTGGAGCGCTTTCAGTTCTTCCTTAAACGCCTGTATGTCGGCGTCGCTCTTTCCGGCAGGCGGCGCTTGACCAACGTGTGATGGAGATGCTGCTGAAGCCGGCAAGGGAGCGCGATATGGTTGCACTGTTGAGGATGGTTGAGGCGGAGGCGTGGTGAGGACTTTTGTCAACAGTTGGTAATCAATCGCAAGCGAACGATCTTCAGATTTTCCAATCCAGCTTGACCGATCATAGACGTCAGGTCGCACAGCAGCCTCGGGGAGGAAGGTGATCTCTCGGTCACGTA
>JAKQFZ010000944.1 GCA_029558215.1 Candidatus Omnitrophota bacterium | reverse complement strand
AATCCTCAAGTCCAGATCGAGGCAGAACTGGCGTTTCAGGATTGGGTGAAGCACCATTGGTTGTTCGATCAGGAGATGGGACTTCCGAAAGCCGGTTGGCAGGTCGGTGTGAATTTTCAGAATTCCTATGAAGCAGGATGGTTTGGATGTCCGTTGCAGTACATGGACACCTCAGTTCCAGATGTGCTTCCTTTGTTTCAAGACGACAAGACGCTTCTTTACGACGCTGAGCCACCCGATCCGCTACGAGGAGGTATTCTCGGGCGCGCCATGGAGTTTTTTGACTACATGCAGGAGAAATGTCCTCAAATGCAGTACAAGGGTCTTCCCGTGAAGCCACCGGGCAGCATTCCGGGAGAGGGCACAGACGGTCCCTTTACGATCGCCTGCAAGCTGAGAGGTTCCACTGAATGCTGTATTGACATGTACGATGATCCTGACTATTTCCATCTTCTTATGCGCTATGTCACCGACAACACCATCCGCCGAATGAAGGCGATTCGTCGGTGGCGTTGGGCGCGGTCGTCCGAACCCTGGGACGAAGACAAATTCAAGGTGTCCGGTTGGGGATTTGCGGACGACTCCGTTGCCATGCTCTCTGTAGATCAGTACAAGGAATTTGTCTTTCCCTACCATAAACAGTTGGTCAGTGAATTCAGCGACGGGACTCCGATCAGTATTCATCTTTGCGGTGACGCCACACATCTGTTCCCGTTTCTGAAAGAGCATCTGAACGTTCATGCCTTCGACACCGGTTTCCCTGTTGATTTCGGCGCACTTCGGGCAACGCTGGGCAATGATGTTCAAATCAATGGCGGTCCTTCAATTATGATCCTTCAGCAGGGAACCCCTGATGAAGTGCGTGCAGAAGTAAAACGAATCTGCGAATCGGGTATATTGAAAGGCGGGCGTTTTATCCTGCGTGAAGGCAACAATCTTGCGCCCCGAACTCCGGTTGAGAGTCTGGTTGCCATGTACCAGGCGGGCAAGGAGTATGGTCGTTATGAGTGACCGTTTCTGGAAAGAGGACTGGGATCGTGCAAGGCAGCGCATCGTTGATTGGTGGAACGGAAAGGACATGGTGCTTTGGGCGGTCGCTCCACGAGAAAAACCATGGGAGGATGTGCCCGAACCACGCGCTTTTGACTCTCTGGAAATGCGATGGCTGGATCCTTTGGCACGCGCTGCAAGCGCTGAGTACGACCTTTCCAAAAGATACTTTGGAGGTGAGTCCTTTCCGTTTGTGGATACACACATTGGGCCGGGAAGTCTTGCCACGATGTTGGGATCTAAGCCGGGTTTTCATTGGAACACCGTCTGGTACAACCCCTGCATTGCGGATCTGGAGAATCACCCGCCGCTGGCATTCGATCCGGACAGCGAATGGTTCAAGAAGCATGTTGCAATACTTGAGGAATCTGTCTGTCGCAGTCGAGGTCGGTATCTTGTCTCCATGCCCGATCTGATCGAGAACATAGACACTCTGGCTTCATTGCGAGGTTCCGAACAACTGATGATGGACTTAATCGAGCAACCTGAAATCGTGCATAGACGTCTTGCCGAGATCAACCAGGTTTATTTTCAGGTCTTTGACGCGCTCTACGAGCGGATCAAGACCCCTTGGGGTGGCAATGTGTTCTCGGCGTTCTGCATCTGGGGGCCTGGCAAGACAGCAAAAGTGCAATGTGATGCCGCGGCCATGATCTCACCCGACATGTTTGGTGAATTCGTCGTGCCTTACCTGACTGAGCAGTGTCAGTGGCTGGACTACGCCTTGTTTCATCTGGATGGCGTGCAGTGCATCTGCCATCTGGATCAACTTTTGGCGGTTGCGCCCTTGAAGGCCATTCAATGGACGCCTCAGGCGGGTGTACCGCCCGTGGGTGATTCGAGATGGTTTGATCTCTACAAGCGCATTCTTGATGGAGGAAAGTCGGTACAGATTCTCGGAATTCAGCCGGAACGCGTGGAACCGGTGCTGAAGGCTATTGGCACCAAGGGAGTGTTTATGTCCGTGTTTCTGCACACGGAGTTCGAGGCTCGTTCGATTTGCGAGCTGGTTGAGAGATACAGGAGCGTGGAGAGAGCATGACGATGGAATACGATAGCCGATACAAAGCATTCATGGGTCTGGCACCCAGACAGATTCCGCACTGGGAGCATTGGTCCTGTCCCGATGCGGAGTCTTACCTCACAGGAATTGACTACTATGAGCATCCTCGGCAGTGTCGGCTGAAGTTGCGTGAGCTGTACCCACAATTGTCTCTTCCCGTTCCGGAAAGTGATGAGCCGAAAGCCAGACCCCGGCTGGACGGAACGCATCATAGTTCGCTCCTGGACGCCGAAGGTCGTCGTCGAGTGCGATGGGGAGAATCTGAGACCAACCATTGGCAATGGGGGATTCAGTTTCACTCGGCAGAAGAGGTCTTTGCCTTTTCGCCACTCGCGAACGCCGATTTCACAAAGATTCCCGTGGTCGAATCACGGGACTATTCTGATGAAGAAAAACTCTTTGAGATGTACAGAAAACTCTTTCCGGCGGAGCATGGAGAAAGGGCACCCGAGGGATCGACTGCCCAAGTTGGCTTCTACAACACAATGTTTATGTGGCCGCTCTTGACATTCGGATGGGAACTCTTCCTTGAAACCTGCCTGGATCCTCGGTTTGACCGCATCATGGAGGAGTTTGCTGAGATCAACCGCCGAGTGTTCCGTGTCTTCTCACGGTTGCCCGTGAATTTTGTTGTGTGTCACGACGACATCGTCACTACGCGAGGCCCCGTTTGTTCCCCCGCCTGGATGCACAAGCATATTTTCCCTCGCTACGAAGAGTTCTGGGGAATCCTGCGCGCAGCCGGGAAACAAGTGATCTTCATGGTGGATGGTTGCATGGATGCCTACGCGGACGATGTTTTTTCCTGCGGAGCACGAGGAATCATCACGGAGCCTTACACCGATTTCAAGACCATTGCGCGAAAACACAAGGACTGTTTTCTTGCCGGCGAGGGAGACAACCGAATTCTCACCCGCAACAATCCTGAAGAAATCCGTTCGATGGTGAAGAGTATGGTGGAGACGGCACATCTGACGGGGGGATACATGATGTGTATCGGAAATCACATTCCGTGGGACATTCCCCCCGAGGCGATTAAACGCTATCTGGATTTGTCGGTGGAAATGGCACACCGATAGGACTGCGGCAGTCAGAGCCCAAGCGCCTTCCGAAGGTGTGGCTCCAAACCCTGTGCCATCCAGTAAAAGCCAAGATCGTTGGGATGAACACCATCCACAAATCCATCTGCTTGATCCGGTCCCAAGAGAGTGAATCCTTCGACGAGATGGATATTGCGGTCACCCGCATCCTTTCGTGCCTGCACGGCTTTTCGAATGACTTCGCGCGTTCTGGGAAGATCCGGATGAACATTTGAAAAGACCGCTTCGGGTGCCATGTAGATGGCTGTTGTGCAAATGATCGGCGTTTCGGGATGTCGGGAACGGATGACTTCAATAAATGGGATATAGACTTTTTCGAGTGTTTCAGCATCCTTTGTGTTCTGGGTGTAGTCCAAAACGAAACAGGATGCGCTGACTTCACTGATGATCTGAGCCACTTCTGGTTCTCCCTTGCCCGCACCGGAGAATCCAAAGTTCACAAAATCAACATTCAACATCCGTCCGAGGATCGCCTGATAACTCAGCCCGGGACGCGACGCGCATCCCCCCTGCGTGATCGATGTTCCGTAGTAGACGACCGGCCTCTCCACGGAGAAATCTGATGCCGCATCCAACGAAGCATCGGGATCAATGCCAATGCCCTTAACAGACGCACCCATGTAGAGGGGAAGATAAAGAGTGATCTCGCGTTCCTTCTTTTCCTGACCCTTGAAGAAATGCTCCTCAACCTGGATGTCTTTTCTTGGGGCAACAGAAGCGACGTACTGCCCGTCTACATAGGCGTCCACACCGGACTGGCCAAAGGCGTGCATATTCCTCATGTTGGGAAGAGTCATATATTCCACACGGATGGCAAGCGATGTCGAGTCCGTCTTGAAGCGGATGCGTCCCCCCGATGGATACCGGGACTGGATCCATGCGCCCTCAGGTACCAGCGACTGGGCGCGCTTTGGAAAACGCCAGAACTCGCCCTCATTCTCCGCCCAGAAAGGCAGACCATTGATCCGGAAAACAGGCTCTGACACTGAATGCCATGACATCGTGGTTTCCTCCTGACCGAAAGCTTTGGCGATGATCAAGGCCATGGGCAGAATGGAAAGGAGAAAGAACAGAATGAACAGAATCTTGGCTCGCGTGCTGGATGAGGATCGTGACGATCGGAAGGCAGTCTTGAAAAGGGTCGTCTTGTTCAAAAAAAGCAGCCTCCTTGGATGGGATGAAGAAGATCAGTTCTTCTTCTTGCTGTCTGTTGCATGAATTCCGCCAACTTGGATGTTCAGTTCGTCCCGATCCTTGATGGAATTCACCTTGCCATCCGCGATGTAGATGACGCGGTCTGAACAGGTAAGCATCTTGTGGTCGTGCGTGGCAGTAATCACGGTCACGTCACAGTCTTTTGTCAAACGGAAGAGTATTTCAATGATCTCTTGACCGGTTGTCAAGTCCAAGTTGCCGGTTGGCTCATCGGCAAGGATGATCGACGGGTCATTGGCCAAGGCACGTGCGACGGCGACTCTCTGCTGTTGGCCACCGGACAATTCTGCCGGTTTGTGGAGCATCCTGTCACCGAGACCGACCCGCTCAAGCAGCGTGGCTGCCTTGTCTTGAGCATCTGCTTGAGTCATGCCCGCAAAGAGCATTGGGAACATCACATTCTCAAGAGCACTGGCAACACGGATGAGATTGAAGGTCTGAAAGATGTAGCCAATCTTGTGACACCGCAACCAAGCCAGCTCGAACGTATCCAACGCAGCGATGTTCACCTCATCAATGAAAACCCGACCGCCCTCCTCCGGCTTGTCGAGTCCGCCAATCATGTTGAACAGCGTGCTCTTGCCGGAACCGCTTGGTCCCATGATGGAGACGTATTCGCCCCGCTTGACAGAGACGCTGACGCCATTGAGTGCGTGGATAGTCTCCTCTCCCATGCGGTAGGCTTTTCGGACGTCTACCACTCGAACCACATGCGCGGCCAGCAGCAGGTCGCGTGTGGGAGCAGTGGAACTGTGGAAAATGCTGTTGGGCGCCAATCCAGTATCCTTCTCTTCCGTTCTTTCGCTATTCGAATGGAAACAGAAAGCCAAGTGGCCAGCCGCTTAAGGCAAGCGTTGCTTCAGCACCAACCGATCTCTCTCCAATCCAAAACCAAACAACGGGCTTGACTATAGACTCATCACCCGTAACCGATCAAGCA
>JAKQFZ010000093.1 GCA_029558215.1 Candidatus Omnitrophota bacterium | reverse complement strand
TGGTATAGCTGGTCTTTTCGTCGTAGTTGCTGATCTTGAAGATCGCAGTACCCATCTTAGGCACGCTGGTCGGACCGTACAAAGCCCCGAAGTTGTCAGGGAGATAGCCCAGGGGGAGCAGATGGGAGGGAAACTCCCCGTTCTCCCCCAGGATGGCTGCGCCACCGGGACGGTTCAGGTCGCGGTAACGCAAAGCATCCAGAACGTCGGCAGCGTCTTCAAGATTGTTGGTTCCGAAGCCGCCTTTGGAAATTGGGAGGAGGTTGAGGGATTTGTCGATGGACGACTGATAAAAATAGCGCAAGATGACCTCCTAACGGTTAAGGGGTGGTGGTTTGTTCTTTGAAGACACCAACTTCCAACAGCAGACCTTGGCTGTAGAAGAAGGGGCGGTCAAAGGAGTTGGAGGGGATGACGTCGGACAGCGTGTTCATGTGCTGTCGGTCGAAGATGTAGTTTCGGTAGAAGCTATCAGCAGCGCTGACGGACCAGTAATGGCCTTCATTCACTTTCCAGTACTCCACAGCCCGACCACTACCCATGATGAGAGGGTATTTAGGCTCTTGGAACGCTGTGAAGATGCCAGGGGCACGCATCTGGCGCAGGAACTTCTTGTTGATGAAGATGGGTGGAGCATCTACACCTACAAAGTAAGTCTGGGACAGACCGAAGTATCGACGGACGACCTCGTCTGAGATCAACTCATCGACATGAAGCAGGTTCTTGTTCAGATTGCTCTGAGTCAGCTGAAGTCCTTCGAGGTTCAGATACCGAAGACTCTCTGAGATCCGCTCAAGATATCGGAGATCCTTGAGCCGGATCCCGAAGCTGGTGTCGGTGATCTGCCAGAAGACCTGGGGTTGTGGGAAGACCAGGTATCCTCCCAGCACCAGGAAGAAGGAGCTGCCTTCGATCTTCTGCGTCGTATGGATGACAGCACCTTCAAAGAGAGGCCTGCCAGCATCCGAAGGCGTGATGGCTTCGATGTTCAACGCTTCCTTGGTCAGCTTACCGATGGACATAAAGCTGAAGATGCCAACATGGT
>JAKQFZ010000920.1 GCA_029558215.1 Candidatus Omnitrophota bacterium | reverse complement strand
ACTGGTGAGCTCCCGTCAAAGTCCTGGCGCTGCGGTTGTTCAGTCTGGCACTCAAAGTGATACCCATAGCGCGAAGGCCTTTGCAGATGCACTTGCACCAATCGTTTGGATTGGAAGGACATATCTTGTTCTTGTGTGTGTCCTTACAGAAGAAGATGTAGAGTAATCGAGCGTGTTCGGATGTTCTGCTCTCGATGAAGTGCAAACAGGCGAGCTGGTTGGCGAGTTGATAATACCACCCCAACCATGCCTTTTCCTCGGACTGACTCATAGTTCTTCCTTCCATGGCTGTGAATGTCTCATGGAGTGCATCACGGATCATCTGAAGACTTCGTTTGGAACGCGCGCCACAGGCATATTGAGGGGCACCAAATTCTTCTTCATGCGCCTTTGCCTCAACCAAGAGCCACTCTGTCCGCAGAATCCCAGTTCGGCAGTCTTTGAGGAGAATCTGTCCCAGCGCATCCCAACTCTGAATGCCTTCGCGAGTAGGATCACCCACGTTCCTATCGGGCCAGTAATCAAGCCACGCCTCACCACCCATATTTGAAAGGAAGTCCATCCCCTTCCATTCGTCGTCTCTGCTGGGTCTCTTCGGGTTGAACGGATAGTCAAGCCATCTGATTCCCTCCACGTTCACAACTCCATCCCGCTCGAGAACCGTTGTGACCGCTTCATCCAACTGCGCTCTGTGTCTTCCCAGAAACCTCAGCAGATGATATTCACTTCCGTAGCACACCATATTCCTATTCTCCTTTAATCTGAGGCAGATTCGGCTTTCTTCCGATGCCTCTCGGGCTTTCCGGCCCTGATACTTGTCTTTCTCTGTGCTTAATACGTTGTTTGGTATGACAGAATCTGTCATGGAAGGCAGGGCATTGGGAAATATGGACTCAGGAACTCCTCAGTCAATCCGGATTCAATGCAATTTATTTTTAGCATTATGTAAAATATACTTGACATCATACAATATATGTCTTACATTCCTGTCAGCATCGTCAAGATTGAAGAAAGGAGAATACAGGAGATGGAACCACAGTTCCAAGTTCGCAACCGGGTCAAACTTGCCCGTGTCGAACACGGATACACTCAGCAGCAACTGGCGGATCTGATCGGAGTGACCCGACAGACCATTGGGCTGATCGAAGCGGATCAATACAATCCGACGATCAACCTGTGCCTCAGATTGGCGCAGGCATTGAAGAAGACTTTGAATGATCTATTCTGGACGGAGGAGTTAAAATGAACAACATTACTGATGAACGTGTGGTGGCCACCCGACAGCGTTGGCATGCACGAGGTTTTTTGCTGCTGTATTTCGCGCTGAATCTCGACATCATAGTACGCGTCCTGGTGCTGAAGCAGCCACCCAGGCAGTGGATGGACATTGGGTTGATCTGGATGGCGACAACTTTGTACGTCTCATTGGGCATGAGCAGAAGCGGCGTGGATCTCTACTCAAAGGCGAAGCCGAAATCGAACCTGATGGTGCTGATAATACTCGGATTGGAAATACCGGCGCTGCTTTGGCTGATGGGGAGTGTGCACTCGTGGATGCAGTTTGCACTGTACGGGCTCCTCGCGGCTGGCTCTGCTTACGCGATGCAGATTGTTCTGCGGCTCCTGCACAAGAGATGGGAACAAAAGACTCTGGGACAGGGAACGCCGGAGGAATGAGGAGGCCGTTGCGAAAGACCCAATCGCTCTGTCTGTTGCCAGATGGCAAGGAATCAGGGATTTCGCGCCGGGATTTGGAGAATTGCGAACATGACGCCCCCGAAAAAACACATTTCGAATGCGTGCCAAGTCGGAAACGGCGTCACTTTAGATGCAGCCACCCAGTCGCCGATGAAGTGGTGTACGCTTGCACAGTGAGCAGCAAACCTCCGGCAGAAAGTGGGATGGATGCTTCAGTCCCTGGAGGAATCACCCTTTTGAAGGCGTACACGTTGCCCAAAGAGGATGGGGAGTTGGTGACTGTGATTCGGTCATGGTAAATAGTGACTGCCAGTCTTCTGTCCGCCCACCGAATATCTCGCACGGTCAGATAATTCCAAGTGGGTGGGAGTTTGGGGCGGATATTCAGCCCTCTGCTGTCCGGCTCGATGCCGGCAAATCCGTAAACCAGCGCACAGGGAACCAGTCCGGATTCGGGAAACTCACCGACAATGCCCAGCTGCCAGACATTCGGATCCCGTCGGAGCTGATCCACTTTGAACTCATCAAGGATGGTGTTCAGGCGGCTGAGCGCATTGTCGGCACCCAGCCAACGCAGTCGTGCGAGCAAGTCGTAGTACGACGTGTAGAAGATTGCTCCACCGTTCTCCAAATGCCGGTCCCAGCGCGCATTGCCAGTATTTGGCGTAACAGTAATCGCCCCATTAAGGCTGAACCACCAGTACGGAGGGCCTATCGATTCGATCTTGAGTGTGTTGGCTCGAGGCGCAAACTTCCATTTGTAGATGTCCGTGCCTGTAGACGTATCGCCTGACAGAATGCGAGAACCATCGAGCCAGCTGAAAATGGATTGGGCTTTGGATGCATCGCCCAACCCGTAGGTGAGGGCTTCGAGATTGTGAAATGTTCCGCCGAAGTCCCAACGTGTGCCGTCCTTGTCTATGCAGGCAATGAAGCGTTGTTTGCTGGCGTCCCAGAACTTCGCGAAGTAGTCGTCACGGCATGTTTCTCGGCGCTGGCGCAACTCAGAGGCTCGAGTCTCATTGCCCCATTGTGCTTCCATCTGCGCCATTGCTTCCAGTGCAG
>JAKQFZ010000908.1 GCA_029558215.1 Candidatus Omnitrophota bacterium | reverse complement strand
GAGCAGCAGGGTGTTTATACGGCACCGGATAGTCCGCGTGGTCAACACAGTAGGACTCAAGCCCGAGAGAAAGACTCTGCATTTCAGCCTTGGATTTCGCAACCTTCGCGCGTATTTGCGCTGCCAGAAAATTGGGGATCGCTATGGCCGCAAGAATTCCGATGATGGCGACAACAATGAGCAGTTCGATCAGGGTAAAGGCGTTCTGACGATGATACATGGCAAGTTACCTCCTGTTTCTTCTATCCTAGCGCAATGTGCCAACGAGGGGGAAGCTGTTTTCTTGAACAACCAGAAGAATGTGATATGCTCATAATAGACAGGAGACTGTTGAGTGACCCAAAGCATGTAACAAGGTGGCCAGTCAGCAAACAAGAGCAGGCCGGATGTCCGACAAGTGCTGGTTGATTCCAAAGGAGTCCGAGATTATGAAGATATCTGAGAATCGAGATTCTGTTTTCCGCAGATTTGACTGGGGAGGATTGTGTGGCGCGAAATTCGCGGCCATCCTAGTGATCGTGTTGGCAGGGTGCGCTACCGGGGGCTTGACAAGGCTTGCGGGCGACCTGTTTGTTCCTCCCGAACAGGAGATAAAACTTGGTCAGCAGTTTGCCGCGGAAATACCAAAAGAATACAAGATCTGCACGGATGAGGTGATTCAAGCGTACGTTCGGGATGTGGGGACCCAGATCGCTACTGCCGCATCCAAAGATCGTTCTGATGTCACCTACACCTTCACGGTTATTGACGACCCAGAACAGGTGAATGCTTTTGCTGTTCCGGGCGGATATATTTACGTTTTTACCGGCCTGATGCTCTTTGCAGAGAATGAGGCTGAACTGGCATCAGTTTTGGGTCATGAGGCGGGACACATTGTCGGCCGGCATTCCGCCAACCAGTTGGGTGCTCGAATCGGGCTTTCGTTGGTCAGTTCGGTCGCACTTGGACAGAATCCGACTCTCCTGCAGCAGATTGTGGCCAGCATGGCGACCACCGGGTCCGTCCTGAAGTTCAGCAGAGACGATGAGCGAGAGGCTGATTCCCTGGGGCTTAAGTACACGATTCAAGGTGGCTATGACCCAAATGCCATGGTTTCCTTCATGCAGCGACTGCACAAGAAATCAGGGGCTGGCGACTCCGAGGTTGCCGCGTTTCTATCCACACACCCATTGACCTCTGAACGAATTGGCAATCTTCAGGTTGAGATGGCGAAGTACGGGAAGACCAAGGGTACTCTCAATGAAAAAGCCTTCAAGCGGATTCAGGAACAGATAAAGGCGCTTCCCAAGGACGGCTCTGCCACGTCAACGGCCAAGTAGTTGGAGTGGAGTTCGCTCCAAGATAAATGAGGAAAGGGATCGAAGGGATTCCAGGCTGGCGGAGTCAGCAGTCTGGATTTTCCCAAGTGCCTCTTGGGAGGCCTCTGAGTAGTACCTTGCCTTCTGAAACGCAAAGTCCAAACTGCCCGTTTTTCGTAGATCTTCCGCTTCCAATTCAGCGATAACCGTGTTGTCTCGGCGCTCAGGGCTTTTCGTTGCCAGATGATGAATGGTCGCCAGAGTTGTCTTGCCTTGCGAAATATCAGTTCCCAATGTCTTGCCG
Source organism: Candidatus Omnitrophota bacterium (assembly GCA_029558215.1). Classification (GTDB taxonomy): domain Bacteria; phylum Hinthialibacterota; class Hinthialibacteria; order JAKQFZ01; family JAKQFZ01; genus JAKQFZ01. The sequence continues at coordinate 4,055 of JAKQFZ010000908.1, read as the reverse complement.
GAAAAGGAATCCTCACTCAGAAAATCCAGAAGGTCATCAACAATTTGGAAGGCCATTCCAAAGGAATGGCCGAAATCACCAAGTGCGTCAACGATAGGACGTTCCGCCTTTCCAAGCAGACCACCACAGCGGGCGCACGATCGGAACAGCGAAGCAGTTTTTCGATCTATGATTCCCAGGTACTCTTCCTCAGTGACTGAAGCAGAGCCTGACGCATTCTGCTGAGCCATCTCTCCAAGGCAGACCCTGACAGCGGATCCCGAGATATCCTCAAGACACGCCTGAGAATTCGAACGAGTCAAGAGGTTGAACGCAAGAGCCAAAAGCAGGTCTCCGCCAAGAACCGCAAGGGAATTGCCCCAGCGACTGGATGCACTCGGTTGGCCTCGACGCAGGGATGCCCCATCCAGAACGTCATCATGCATCAGGGAAGCCGTGTGGATCATCTCACAGGCAACGGCAACATCCACCGAAGTGATCGGGTCTACTCCAGTCACCTTGGTGCACAGGAGTGTAATGCCTGCGCGGAGCCACTTGCCCTGTGCTGAAGATATGGTTTCAAGCATTCTATCCAGAAAATCAGATTGTGATGATATGTTACGGATCGCGAAATCTTCGAGAAGGAACTCGCTCACTCCCGTTCGAAGCATAGACTCGTACTTTCTCTGTGCTTTTGCAAAGACAGCCGCCACCGGTCGAAATACCTCTCTGAGTCTCTCTGCCTCATTGGTGGTGGCCTCTGTCTTCTGGGCATGGAAAACTGCCATCGTCAAGAATCTCCGGTCATCGGTTTGTCGTGAAGGTACATATACCAACGGGCGGGAAATGTCTACCGTTTCATCCTCAGAGGCAGCTGACGATGGAGTCAGACCATATGACTGAAAAACCGATGAAAGAGACAGCGGACTTTCACTTGACCCTCTTCGGGAGTCAAGGTACACTCCCAAAAGTATCGTGTGCTGTGGTGGAGTGCGTGTTCCAGGAGTTTGTGAGAGTGATGAAGAGCGGAAAGAAGAAGACAAAAGCCCCTCATGATCAAGAAGTTGGCTCCGACAGCGGAGATACCACTTCATCATCTTCGAGATCTGATCCGGCATCAGTTCCAGGGACATCGCCGAAGACACCGGACATCAAGGGAGGCCAACTCAGTACCCATCTCGAGAAGCTGCTTGAGGTCACTCAGGATCTCGCAGGTCTCAGTTCCAAGGATGAACTGTGTCGCAAGGCGGTTGAGTTTGGCCACACTCGACTTGATTTTGATCGAATCGCACTTTTCTTCTTCGATCCGTCCCAGAATCGTGTGTGGGGAAGCTATGGGATTGACGCCAAAGGGCAGCTGAAGGATATCCACGACTTCGCTTTTGATTCTACTCCTGAAGAGATTTCCCGAGACTCACGGCCGATCGTTGTCTTTCCCGATTCCGATCTCAAGGATGGCAAAGAGATAGTTGGCAAGGGGACGATAGTCTCATCCTCCTTTCGCGATTGGGATCGCGTCATGGGAGTCTTCTATGTGGACAATCTCTTCTGTCAGAAGCCATTCACCAGAACACAGTTTGAAGTGCTGCGCCTGTACACTTCATCGTTTGGCTCACTGTATGCAAGCAGAGTGCGCGAAGATGATTTGAAAAGAGTTCATGATATCTACTGTGCCGCGATTGAGAATATCAATGGTGTTCCGTATCGTCTGAGTCACATCTCGGGTGAATACGATTTTGTTGGGGAGGGTTTGATTCGTCTCCTGGGGATTCCCGCCGGAGAGATGAGCAAAGAACGCCTTCGGAAAATCATTGTTGACAATGTTCCAACCGATCCGTTGGACCCCGTGAATCCCGATGAGAGGGGGCTTGCTTTTCTCAGAAAAGAGACCAACCGATATCGTGCGGACGTTCTGGTGCGCACTCCCAGTGGCGAAGAGAAATGGATCAGCGATTACTCTGTTCCCATTCAGGATGGGACAACCGGTGAAGTTACTGCATCACTTGGGATCCTTCAGGACATTACAGATCGCAAGCGTGGTGAGGAAGCGTTCAAGCGCGCCCATGAAATCTACTGTGATGCGATTGAGAATGCCCAGGGTGTTCCCTATCAATTCAACTTCATCACCCGGAAGTATGATTTTGTTGGACAGGGCTGTGAAGCTTTGTTGGAGATTGCAGCGGAAGAGTTGACTCTTGAACAATTTCGCGCGATTGCTCTTGAAAATCTCTCTGTGGAGGGAGAGCCGACGCTTGACAATGATGCGCGTGCCGCTGGGTTTCTCAGTGGTGCGATCAACCGGTATCGCGCCGATATCCGAATCCGGACAAAGTCGGGTGCGGAAAAGTGGATTACCGACTGTTCTGTGCCGATTCGAGACAAGATGACAGGAGACGTGGTTGGATCGCTCGGGATCCTTCAGGACATTACCGATCGCAAGAAGCATGAGGAGAATCTCAAGCACGCTCACGAAATCTACTGTCGTGCGATCGAGAATGCTGAAGGCGTTCCGTACACAAGAAACTACAAGACTGGCAAGTATGATTTTGTGGGCGCGGGCTGTGAGAAACTTTTGGACATTCCGGCAGACAAACTTACTGTGGAACGGCTCCGAGAGATTATTCTCGAGAGTATTCCTGTTGGAGTGTCAGTATCCAAGACGACCAAGGATCTTGACGATGCGTTCCGTAGGGGGGAATTTCCCCGATACCGTTCCGATCTTCACATTCGAACTGCCCAGGGCAAAGAGAAGTGGGTGTCCGATTGTTCCATTCCAATTATGGATGAGGTCACGGGAGAGGTTGTTGCGTCACTGGGAATTCTTCAGGACATCACCGAGCGCAGGCGTCAGGAAGAGGAGATTCGCCGTGCTCATCAGGCCTACTGTGAGGTCATCGAGAACGCACAGGGGGTTCCCTATCGGCTCAACTACAAGACAGGTCAGTATGAATTTGTCGGGGAAGCCTGCGAGCGGATTATCGGTATCCCAGCTGAGCAGATGACTGCACAACGATTCCGCCAGATGGCGGTGGACAACATTCCGACAGACATCGAATTCCCACTCAGCGCCAAGGAACGCGATCAGATGTTTCGAAAGGGCGAGATGCGTCGCTATCGCGCTGATGTTCGCATCATCACGCCCGGTGGAGAAGAGAAATGGCTGACGGATTGTTCTGTGCCGATTCGAGATGAGGTCTCCGGTGAAATAACGGGCTCTTTGGGTATTCTGATGGACATCACAGAGCGGAAATCCCAGGAACAGCAACTGCTCAAAGCCCACCAAATCTACTGTGAGGCGATTGAAAACGCTCAAGGGGTTCCTTACCGGCTCAACTACCAGTCGGGACAATACGAGTTTGTCGGAGAAGGGTGCGAGCGAATCCTTGGGATTCCGGCATCCGAGATGACCGCCAAACGTCTTCGCGAGATGGTGATTGAGAACATTCCAACCAACCCGGACGATCCCGATAGCCCTCACGTTCGCGACAAGTTGTTCCGTGAGGGTCGTCTTCCTCGATATCGTTCGGACATAAGGATTCTGACGCCCAAAGGGGAAGAGAAGTGGTTGACGGACTGTTCTGTTCCCATTCACGACGAGAGGACTGGGGAGATTATCGGTTCGTTGGGAATACTTCAGGATATTACTGAACGCAAGCGCCAGGAACAGCGGGTTCAGGAGACAAGCAGAACCTACTGTGAGGCGATTGAGAATGCACAAGGGGTTCCCTATCGTCTGAACTACCTGACCGGGCAATATGAGTTCGTCGGAGAAGGGTGCGAGAGAATTCTGGGCATCCCCTCAAATGAGTTGACCGCGAAGCGGTTTCGTGAGATGGCCAAAGAGAACATTCCGACAGACACGGGCTATCCCACAGATGCAACCGAACGTGACCATCTGTTCCGGAAGGGCGAGATGCGGCGCTACCGAGCCGACGTTCGCATCGTCACGCCCAAGGGGGAGGAGAAGTGGCTGGCAGACTGCTCTGTTCCCATTCGGGATGAGGTGACGGGTGAGATCACCCGTTCGCTTGGGATTCTCCAGGACATCACAGATAGAAAGAGGGCGGAGCAGGCGC